>JAKADE010000032.1 GCA_021820785.1 Pseudomonadota bacterium | reverse complement strand
AGCAGCAGCAGCACGATCGGCACGGCGGCCACGTGCAGCGCGAACAGCCGGTTCAGTGTCGCCCCGGAGATGCCGTAATCGCCGCGGATCCACTGCGTCACCGCCGGTCCGATGCCCGGAATGGTGCCGAACAGGTTGATGATCACCTGCGCGCCCCAGAACGACATGTTGCCCCAGGGCAGCACGTAGCCCATGAACGCCTCGGCCATCAGCGCCAGGTACACCAGCATGCCGATCACCCACAGCAGCTCGCGCGGCTGGCGGTATGAGCCGTAGAGCAGCCCGCGGAACATGTGCAGGTAGACGACGATGAAGAAGAACGACGCGCCGGTGGAGTGCATGTAGCGGATCAGCCAGCCCCACGGCACCTCGCGCATGATGAACTGCACCGAGCTGAACGCCGAGCCCGGCTTGTAGTACATGGTGAGGAAGATGCCGGTACCGATCTGCATCACCAGCACCAGCATGGCGAGTGAGCCGAAGAAGTACCAGAAATTGAAATTCTTCGGCGCCATGTAGCCGGTCAGTTCATGCGAAATGAACGAATCGACCGGCAGACGCTTGTTGATCCAGGCCCACAGTCCGCGCTTGGCGCGCGGTTCGGGCGATCCCGCCGCTCCGGGATGCTCGGCACTCATTGACCACCTCCCGGCGGACCGGCGGTCCCGCTGGCAGCCCTTACGCATTCGGTCATCGGAAGAACCTCCCAATTTCCGCTCGGCTTCACCCGGCGCTGCGTTGCACCCGCATTGTTCTTGCACCCCCAAGGTGCGGACGATGCACTTTCCGCCCCGCCAGAGGTCCGTGCATTATACACAAACCCCGACCCGCTACCGGGAGGGGCACCGCCGGCGCTCGGGGCGGACCGCGCACATCGAGCCGGAGAGTACACACATGCTGCAGCGACTGGGTCGGGGCCTGACGTTTATCGCAGGATCCGTGGTGGGCGGGCTGGCGCTCGCGTTCGTGATCGTGGCGCTGCATCCGAGCCTGATCCGCACCGAGCGGCCCGCGCCGAGTACCCCCGCGACGACGCCCGCGGCACCCGCCGCACCGGGCGCAGCGGCCGCGGGGCGGCGCGAACCCCCGGTCCTCAGCTACGCGAGCGCGGTCGAGCGCGCCGCGCCGGCGGTGGTGAACATTTACACCGCCCGGGTGGTGACCGAGCAGGTCAATCCCTTCCCGTTCGGAAATTTCGGCGAACTGTTCGGCAACGTGCTGCCGCTGTACCGCCAGCGCATCGAGCGCACCCTCGGCTCCGGCGTGATCGTCGACCGGCAAGGCCACATCGTCACGAACTACCACGTCATCGCCAACGCAGCCTCCATCCGCGTGCAGCTCGCCGACGGCCGCATCGCCGTGCCGCACATCGTCGGGGTGGACCCGGACACCGACCTCGCGGTGCTGCAGATCAGCCTGCCGCACCTGCCGGTCATTGCGTTCGGCCAGTCGAGCGACGTCCGCGTCGGGGACATCGTGCTCGCGATCGGCAACCCGCTCGGCCTGTCCCAGACGGTCACCCACGGGATCGTCAGCGCCACCGGTCGGGAGGATCTGGGCATCTCGGCGTTCGATGACTTCATCCAGACCGACGCACCGATCAATTTCGGCAATTCCGGTGGCGCGCTGGTCAATTCCAATGGCCAGCTGATCGGCATCAACACCGCCATCGTGGCGAAGAACCTCGGCGTCGAGGGCATCGGGTTCGCGATCCCGGTCGACATGGTGCGCGGCGTGCTGCACGACATCATCAAGTACGGCAAGGTGATCCGCGGCTGGATCGGCATCGTGCCGGAGGACATCTCCAACACCCAGGCCCGTCAGGTCGGACTGGCTCGCGGCGGCGTGGTGATCGCGTACGTCTACGAGGGCAGCCCCGCACAGAAGGTCGGCCTGAAGCCGGGCGACCTGCTGCTGAAACTCGGCGGCCAGGCGGTACGCTCGGCCGAGCAGGCGCGCGTCGAAATCGCGCGGCGCAAACCGGGCTCGACGCTGAAGGTTCAGGTGCTGCGCGGGCAGCAGACGCTCAACCTGACACTGGCGGTCAAGCAGGGCCCCACCTGAACGCGGCGCGGCTTGCGGTACCATCCCCGCACCCCCACGCACACAGAGACGGCCCATGCAGAACGTTCAGATTCGCAGATTCGCGACCCGCGCCGAGCTCGATGCGGCGCTCGCCGCACGACTCGAGGGCGTCATCACCGCCGCCGCAACGTCCGGCGGCGCGGCCATCATGCTCTCCGGGGGACACACACCGCTGCCGGCGTACCGGTTGCTCGCGGCGCGCCTGGCACACCGCGGCGAGGCGCTGCGCGGCAAGCTGCACCTGCTGTTCTCCGATGATCGTTACGTGCCGGCCGACTCCGAACAGAGCAATTACCACGCCTCGCGGCCGCTGATCGATGCGCTCGACCTGCCGGCCGAACAGGTGCTGCGCGTGCGCACCGAGCTGCCCCTCGAGCAGGCCGCGCTCGACTACGAGCAGCGCCTGCGCGCGCTGACGGATCAGGGCGTGAGCGTGACGCTCGGGATGCTCGGCCTCGGCGCCGACGGACACACCGCGTCGCTCTTTCGCGGCTCGGATCTCGAGCGCGCACGTGGGCGGCTGGCGCTGGCGGTGAGCCGCCCCGATGGCCTCTCGGGCATCAGTGTGACGCCCCAGTTCATCGCCGGCATCGCGCAGCCGCTGTTCGTCGTGGCCGGCACGGGCAAGGAGCAGGCGATCGCCGGCCTCGAGCGGCGCGACGCACAGGTGGTGGCGGTGCAGGCCGTCGCCGCCTGCCCGCAGATCGAGCTGTGGGTGGAGCAGGCAGCCGAACGCGGCGGTTGAGGCTGCAGTTGCGCACCCGGACGCCTGCGGCAGGCGCCCGGGTGCGACTCAGAACCCGCTAGCGGGTGGGCGCCGGACCCTTCACCGCCATCACGAAGCCGTTCAGCCGGATCGCACGACGAAACGCCTGCTGCACCTGCGCGGCGGTGAGCGAGCGGTAGCGCCGAGCCGCGATCACGCTCTCGTCGAGCGGCTCACCGTGCGAGGCGTAACCGAGCAGCTGCTCGCCGATCGCATCGAAGCTCGACTCGCTGAGTGGCAGGCCGCGCAGCAGAATCCCCTTGGCGCGATCGAGGTCGGTGCGCGGGATCACACCCTGCTGCATGCGCTTGAGATCCTTCAGAACCAGCGCGCGCGCGGCCAACACGTGATCGGGATCGCAGCCGTAGCTGACCGTGTACTCCCCGCGGCGCTTGTCCAGCGAGAAGCCCGTGCTCACGTAGTACACCAGGCCCGACTGTTCGCGCAGATCGTGGTAGAGCCACGAGGCATAGAAGCCGCCGCCCAGGATCTGGTTGCCGAGCCTGAGCGCGAAACGCTCCGGGCTCTGGCGCGTCACCGGGACCATCTCGGCCAGCTGCACGCTGTCCTGCACCGCGCTGCGATCCGGGGTCTGCAGACTTCCGGGCGCATTCAACGGCACCGGCGGGTAGTCGACCTCGGGCTTCGGACCGTGGGCGAGCCAGCCGCCGAACGTCTTGCCCACCACCCAGAGCGCTTCGGCGGGGGTGACCTTGCCGACCACGACGATCGTGGTCATGTCGGGCCGGTAGACGTGCTCGTAGTACGCCTTCACCTTCGCCAGCGTGAGCGACAGCACGCTGCGCGGCGTCGGGTGGCGCAGCGATGGATCATTGGCCGGCACCAGCAGGCGCTGCAGTCCGATCGCGTTGAGGAATCCGGGGGAGTGAATCTCCCCGTGCCACTCGCCGGCCTGCTCACGCTGCATGTAGAGGAACGCCTGCGGCGTGAGCGCCGGATGCAGCTCATTGTCGGCGAGCAGCGCCATGCCACGCGCGAAGTACTTGGCGGGGACATCGAGTGAGAATTCCGGGCCGCCGCTCTCATGCGCAGTGATGGCATCGAGCGCCGCCTGAAACTGCAGCCGGTTCAGATGCGCCGAGCCGAACTGAAACATGGCATCGAGCACGTCGCTCACGCCCTTCTCGCCGCGCGGGGACTCGAGGTCGGAATTGGTGCGCACCAGGCCCACCACCTGCACCGTGTTGCTCACCGACTCCGGCTGCACCACGAGCTTCAGTCCGTTCGGCAGCGTACCGCTCCAGGGATGCAGTTGCGTGTGCGGCACCGGCAGGCGCGCGAATGCCCGCGCCGCCCATACCGGCAGCTTCACCGGCTTGCTGGGATTGGCCGCGAAGCTCTCCGGTCCGCCGAATCCCTTGCTGGTCACCGGCTTGCCTGAACTTTGCGGCGTGAGGATGGCCGTGTAGGCGTGGGCGGGATTGAAGATGCGCCGCGCCAGCGCATCGACCTCGGCCGGCGTAACCGCCTCGATCGAGGCCTTGATCGCCTCTGGCGAGGACAGCCCATCGACCGCGAGCGCCGTGGACCATGCGCTCGCCAGTCCGTTGACGGAGTTCTTGGCGAACTCCAGATCGGCGATGGCCTTGCGCTTGGCCGCCTGCACCAGCGCAGGGTTTACCCCGTGCTGCGCTGCGCGCGCCAGGATCGCGCGGACACGCGCCAGCACCGGGGCAGCCTTGCCGCCCCGGGGAAAGATGCCGACGGCCGCGCCGAGGCCGGCGCGCGGCAGGTTCTCGGCAAAGAACGTTCCGTAGAGCGCGGTGCCGTCCATACCCATCCCGAACAGCGCGGCACGCTTGGACGCGAGCGCATCGGCCAGCACCAGGGACGTCGCATAGTCCTTGCTGCGCACGCCCGGCATGCGGTAGACGACGTACACCGAGCCGTAGGGACTGTCCGTCGGCAGGCGCAGCGTCTTGGCCGTCACGGGGCGGAAATGGTAGGCGGGACGGGGCGGCAAGGTGCGGCGCGGAATGGCGCCGAACAGGCGCTTCACTTCGGCCAGCGTCGCAGCCGGATCGACGTCACCGGCGATCACCAGGATCGCGTTGTTCGGCGCATACCAGCGGTCATGGAAGCGCTTGAGCATCGCCGCGGTGGTCGCATTGAACGACGGCCGGGTGCCGAGCGGAGTGTGCGCGTACGGGGTACCGGCAAACAGGTGCGCGACCATTTCGGTATAGAACTTGAAGCTCGGGCTGGACAGATCCCGGGCGACTTCCTGTTCGATCGCCCCGCGCTCGAGAGCCCACTGCTTCGGCGCCATATCCACGCCCCGCATGCGGATCGAGGCGATGTGCAGCGCCACGTCGAGATCGTGAGCGGGGACCACGAAGAAGTACTTGGTGACACTGTTGGTCGTCTCGGCGTCGAACGCCCCGCCCATGTTGGCCGTCACGGCGGCGAGCTGATTGGCGGTGAGTCCCGGACTGCCGCGAAACATCATGTGCTCGGTTGCATGCGCCATGCCCGGGAAGCCCCGCGGCGCCTCGTCGGATCCCACCAGGTAGTTCGTCTGCACGGAGACCACGGGCGCGAGCGGATCGCGCACGATCACCACGCGCAGTCCGTTGCCGAGTGTGGCCCGCGTCACCGCCGCGCCCCCGGCCGCCAGCGCCGGGCCGGCCGCGAGCACCGTCGCGAGCAGCGCCCAGCGCAGCATCGATCCGAACTTCATTGACGTCACCTCAATCCTCCTCAGAAATCGATGGACTGCCGCGGGATGCTTCGTTTGCCCGCCGCAGCGTCCACCACATGCTCTGACCTCATCATACCCTCGGCGCCGTGAGGCCGAGCGGGCGCGTGGCGGGCGGGCCTTCGGATCGGCCGGCCCCGAGTGCCGCGCAGGCCCCAATCGCCGCGCGGCTCGTGCACGGAACCGGCCCGGGAGGCCATGCCCTGCAGCGGATCTACAAATGGACCGGCCTCACCGCCGCTCGTTCCCGCCCGCGGATGCGCGATCCGGCTCCGTGCCGTCCTGCGCCCGGCCTCAGGAGAGCCCGAGGAAGGGATGCGGGAGACGCTGCAGGGCACGCCGGCCGAGCCCGGACAGTGTTGCGAATCCGAAGTAGCACAGCATCGTCCCGGCGAGCACCGCATGGCGCAGCGCGTCCGGGGCGGACCCGCCCGGGAAGGTGGCCACATTCAGTCCGGCGATGAACACCCCCTGGCCGAGGGCCGCCATCAGTCCATAGCCCCAGGACGGAACCGCCACCCGGCCGAGGACCGAAAACACGACAGCCGCCTCGCCCGCCGGTGCCAGTCCGAGGACCAGTGCGAGCAGCAGCGTGCGGTTCACATCATGGGTGAACAGCGCCTCGATCAGCACGGCGGCCGCGATCAGCGGCAACTGGCGCAGCCGGATGCGACCGAACAGCACCTGCCGCAGCCGTGCGGACTGCTCGCTCGGTGTACCCGACCGGGGCAGCAGCGCCAACACGGCCAGTTCGCCACCGGCCAGACGCCAGCGCCTCAGCAGATGGGTGGCGCGCAGCAGTGTTCCGATCATCAGCACGATCCCCAGCCCGAAGATCGGCACCAGGGCCAGCAGCGCCCGCACCACCGCGGATAACCTGCCCTGGTACATCAGCAAGGGCAGATAGACCAATGCCAGTACAGCAATCACGCCAGCCGGCAGGCCAGCGCGGCGCAGCAGGCTCGCACGGGTCAGCGGCAGATACGGGCCGCCGAGTGCAACCCGCAGCCCACGCAGCGGATCGGCAGGTCCGGCCGCACGCAGCGCGACGTGCGGCTGCAGCCACGACGGCAGCTGCAGGCCGGAGTGACCCGTCGCAACACTCGAGACCGTCGACATCCCCAAGGTGCCCAACCGCCGCCCGGTCCACCCGTGGGTGAGCATGAGGGGCCGGTTGAACCAGCCGAGCGATCCGTGGGCATGTTGCAGCACGCGCCGCCAGTTCCACGCACTGAGCAGCACTGCCGGCACGACGAATGCCACGCAGACCACGACGAAATGCGGATCGAGCGGCGCCATCGCCGGCCAGTGCCGCGCAGCGGCGAGCCCCTGCGCCAACGGCAGCAAGATCAGCGCCAGCGCGACGGCCCAAATCGGCAGTAGGGCGTAGGCCAACCCCGCGGCGAGGCCGATCGCGAGCACTTCGGTGAGCGGCGCAGGATGACCGCTCAGTACACCGAGCGGAATGGCCGTCACCGTCAGCAGCGCCACCGCGTTGAGCGCCACGCTCAACGCGGTGGCCCGTTCAAGTCCCGGCAGAAACAGCCGGCGCCCCTCGAGCGCCAGCCGTATCATCGAGCCCAACAGCACCCCCATGGCGGCGAGCCAGAAGGCCAGGACCACCCCGGCCCCAAGCCACCCGGCCGGCCAGCGCGGCCGCTCGGTGTGCAGCACCAGGGCTGCGCCCGACCACATCGCGAGCGCCACGAGCGCCATGATCCACGACTGCTGCCGATGCGCTCCGCGCCACGGCAGACCGAACACGACACGCGCGTTCACGCCGCGATCTCCACGAACAGATCTTCCAGACCGAGCGCGTCGAGCCGCGCACCGTCGAGCTGCGCGGCCGCGGGCCAGTCCCCGCGCGCACCGCGCCCCACCACCAGCGAGAGACTGCCGTCGCTGTGCACGCGACGGCTGAGGGCGGCACCGGGCGCCGCCTCGGCGTGCCGGGGCGGCAACCACAACCGCGCGTACCGCTCCTTGGTGTCATCGAGAGCGCAGTGCAGCAGCAACCGGCCCTCGTGCAGCAGCGCGATCTGGGACGCCACCCGCTCCAGGTCGGAAACGATGTGCGTCGAGAACAACACCGTGCAGCCGTCCTCCCCGGCCCGCAGCGCCACCTCACGCAGCAACTCCCGGCGAGCGACCGGATCAAGCGCCGCGGCTGGCTCGTCGAGCACCAGGACATCCGGGCGACAGGCCAGCGCACGGATCAGCTCCACGCGCTGACGCTCCCCCGGGGAGAGCTTGGCGAGCGGCCGGCCGGCCGGGATGTCCCAGCGCGAGAGGGTTGCGCGCACGAACTCGCCATCCCAGCGCGGGAAGAACCGCGCGAGGAATTCGAGCATTTGCACCGCGGTGAGCCAGGGGAAGGCCTCCGGCTGCTGTGGCACGTAGGCGATGCGCTCCTTGACCCGGTCGGTCAACTGCAGCGCCGGCTCCCCGAGCACCAATGCGCAGCCGCTGCTCGGCACCAGCAGGCCGAGGAGCGCGCGGATCAGGGTGGACTTGCCGGCACCGTTGCGCCCGATGAGTCCGAGCACGCTGCCGGCTTCGACGGTGAAGTCGACGCCGCGCAGCGCACTGCGTTCCTCATACGTGTGCCACAGACCTTGCGCCGCGAGCGGCGTGGACGCTGAGCTCGATTCGGACATGACTCACTCCCCCAGCAGCTTCCCCAGCCGCCGCAGCACCAGCTCGGCGGGCAATTCCAGTTCCTGCACCTGGCGCACCAGTGCGTGCAGCGGCGGCTCGAGCAGCGCGAGGCGCTCGCTCTGCGAGCGGGCGCGCGCGCTCTGAGGGGCCACGACCATCCCCTTGCCGCGCAGTCGCTCGAGCAACCCCTCCGCCTCCGCCAGGCCGTAGGCGCGCGAGACCGTCATGGGGTTGACGGCGTGCATCAGCGCCACCTCGCGCACCGAGGGCAATCGCTCGCCCTGAACGAGCTGACCGGCGGCGATCAGCCGGCGCAGCTGCTCGAGGATCTGACGATAGATCGGCTCAGGCGCCCCCGGCTGGATGGTCAACATCGATGCATCCATGTGTATTAATATACCAATACACGATCCCGGGAGCAATTCCCGGCGCAACGAGGGTACCGCCGTGATGTTGCCCGCCCGTGACCGCCGCGCCGCACGGCGATTGGATTACAATCGACGCGGCGCTGCCGACAGGACCCCGGATACGGCCGGACGCACGACGATCCAACACAAGAACACCGCGCGGTGCGCAGCGGTTCCCTGCAGCACGCTCCCGACCGACACCAATTCACAGACAGGAGACGGACGATGGCTTTGACCCGACAGGTAGTCTCGACGCTCAATCCAGACGGCACGGACGTGATGGGACCGAACGTCCTCGCGTTCCATTACCCGGACCAGAATCTGGTATCGGGGAGCCTGCTCACCGTGGAGGCCAACCACTTCGCGGTGCTCAAATCGCGCGGCGCGGTGCTCGGGGTATACGACACCGGCCAATTCCCCATCCAGACGCCCGACAAGCCGCTGCTCGGCAGCTTCGTCACCGGATTCTTCGGCGGACAGTCGCCCTGGCAATACGAGGTGCTCTACATCAACCGCGCCAAGCTGCTGGTACGCAGCGCGGGCGTGGCGACCTCGGCCGAGATGGCCGAGATGCAATACCAGGTCGAGTATTACGTGCACGTCGACACCAAGGAAGGTGCGCTGAAGCTCGTGACGCACATGCCGTTCGCGAAGCACTTCATCTCCACCGACGAGGTGGCGAGCTACGCCGGTCCCGTGGTCGAGCAGGCCATCAACCAGGTCGTGCAGGTCACGCCGATGGAGAAGATCAACGAGCACATCCACGAGATCGTCGAGCTCGTCAAGCAGCACCTGGCGGACTTCCTCGGTGTGTACGGCATCACGCTGAACGACGCCAAGGTCCTCATCCTGCCGAAGGACGAGCGCATGCGCGAGCTGATCTCGCTGCGCGCGTTCGGCCTGTCCGAGCTCGATGCGGTGCGCTACTACGTCGCGCTGAAGATGGCCGAGAAGGGTCTCGTCTCGGCGCCGAATGCCGCCGTCGGCCAGCCGTTCTTCATCGGCGGGGCCACCATGGGCACCTTCCCCGTCGGTAACGCGCTGCAGCCGACCGGCGCGGGCCCGAAATCCGGCATGTAATCCAGACCGGTCCGGCCGGCGGCTCCGCCGCCGGCCGGACCACGGAGCCTCGAACATGGAACTGAAAAGCACCGCCAACCCGATCGATGCGGCCGGCCCCGTCAAGCAGGTCCTCGCCAACCTGTTCTACGGCTGGGGTTACAATTTCTACCGCCGCGAGAATCAGCTGCGGGCCGATGATCTGTTGATCCGCGGCAAACTGAGCGAGCTGCTCGGTCAATGCCGTGCACACGCCGCAGCTCTGGAGTCGGAGTTTCGGCGAGAACACCTGCCGGCGCCAACCCGGGAGCATCCGTTTCCCGATGCCGCCGCAGTGAGCGCCGCACAAGCGCTCGAACGCGCAGCGCGCAGGATCGAGACGCTCGAGACCGCCATCCGCAACGCTCCGGTGCCCGAGATGGACCGCATCCACCAGCGGCATCGCAACGAACGGACCACCCTCGAGCAGTTGGTCGGCGCCGACAGTGACCTGGTGCTGGCCGTGGTGAACCTGCGCGATCGCGTACTGGCGCTCAGGGATGGCGCGAACGCTGCGGCGCCGCTGACGCAACTGCTCGATGCGCAGGACATCCAGACGCTGTGGAATCGGCGCGAACAGATTCTCTCGGTGCTGCAATGAACGTGGAGACCTTCCGATGAGTGCCCAAAGACCCCACCTGCCCCCGCCGAGCGGACGTTTGATCAGCATCGGCATCGCCGTGCTGGTGGCGCTGATCCTCGCCAGCGGTGCATTCGTGCAGATCGGCCCGGGTGAGCGCGGCGTGCTGATGACCTTCGGTGCGGTGCAGCCCGGCGTGCTCGATCCGGGCCTGCACCTGAAAGTGCCGTTCATGCAGAGCGTCGCGCGCATGAACGTGCAGGTGCAGAACTCGCAGGACACCGAGACCGCCGCGAGCCTCGATCTGCAGAACGTCTCGACTACCGTCGCGACCAACTGGCACATCCTGCCCGGGGACGCCGAGTGGGTCTACCAGCACATCGGCAGCGAGCCGCAGCTGATCCGCAAGGTGATCCGCCCGGCGATCAGCAACGCCGTCAAGGCGGTCACCGCCCATTTCAACGCCCAGGATCTGATCGTCGAGCGCGACCAGGTCCGCAACCAGATCGAAGGTCAGATCCGCACGGCGCTCTCGCCGTTTCGGGTGGTGGTCGATGCGGTGAACATCACCGACTTCCATTTCAGTCGTCAGTTCGCCGCGGCCATCGAGGAGAAGCAGGTGGCGCAGCAGCGCGCGCTGCAGGCCGAATACGAACTGCAGAAGGCGAAAGTCGTCGCGCAGCAGAAGATCGTCGAAGCGACCGCGCAGTCACAGGCGCAGAAGCTGCTGCAGAGCACGCTGACCCCGGAACTGATTCAGCAGGAAGCGGTCAGCAAGTGGAATGGCCATCTGCCGCAGGTGGTCGGCGGTCGCGGCGTGCTGCCGATGATCGGCAATATCACCGCACCGGCGGCGGTCCACTAGCCTCGGGCGGCGCGCCGGCGGAGCACTCCGCCGGCGCTCTGCCTCAACCCTTGCGCTCCTCGTGGCCGCCGAAGCCCAAGCGCATCGCCGAGAGCACCTTGTCGGCGAATTCGCCCGTCCCGCGCGAGGCGAAGCGGGCGTAGAGGGCCGCGCTCAGTACGTTCGCCGGCACGCCCATGTCGATTGCGGCCTGCACCGTCCAGCGGCCCTCGCCCGAATCCGACACCCGTCCGCTGAAGTTCGACAGAGTCGGATCGGAGGCCAGGGCGCGCGCCGTGAGGTCGAGCAGGCGCGAGGAGATGATGCTGCCGTGGCGCCACACCTCGGTGATGGCGGCGATGTCGAACCGGTACTGGAAGCGCCGCGGGTGCTCGAGTGGAGCGGTCTCGGCGTCCGTCGATTGCGCCGTGCGCAGACCGGCATCAGCGTTCTGCAGGACGCTCAGACCCTCGGCGTAGGCCGCCATGACGCCGTACTCGATGCCGTTGTGCACCATCTTGACGAAGTGACCGGCGCCGCTCGGCCCGCAATAAACGTAGCCCATCGGCGCGGTGTCGGCTGCGGTGCGCGCACGACCGGCAGCCGGTGGGATGCGTCCGCCCGGAGAGAGCGTCGCGAAGATCGGCTCGAGCTTCTCGAACGTGCTCTTCTCCCCACCGACCATCAGACAGTACCCCTGCTCGAGACCGAGCACCCCGCCGCTGGTCCCGACGTCCAGATAGTGAATGCCGCTCTCGCGCAACTCATCGGCGCGGCGGATGTCGTCGGAATAATGCGAATTGCCGCCGTCGACCAGCGTGTCGCCGGATGCGAGCAACGGACGCAGCTGGGCGATCACGGCGTCGACCGCCGCCGCCGGCACCATGATCCACACGGCGCGCGGCGCCGGCAGCTGTGCGATCAGGTCCGCGGCCGAACTCACCCCGATCGCACCCACCGCCGCAGCGGCCTGCACCGCCTGCGCGGACTTGTCGTAGGCCACACACTCGTGACCGTCCTCGATCAGCCGGCGCACCATGTAGGCACCCATCCGGCCGAGCCCAATCATGCCTATCCGCATAATCCCCCCGATCAATGCTCCGCGATCGGCTGCGCAGCGCCCGGAGCGTCAGTTCGGCACTCGTTTGATCTGCGCACCCAGCTGTGACAGTTTCTCCTCGATGGCCTCGTAGCCGCGGTCGATGTGATAGATGCGCTCGATTTCGGTACGCCCGTCGGCAATCAGACCGGCGAGCACCAGACTCGCCGAGGCACGCAGGTCCGTCGCCATCACCGGCGCGGCCTTCAGACGCGAGACCCCGTGGATGATCGCCGTGTTGCCTTCCAGACGGATCTCCGCACCCAGCCGGCGCATCTCGAGCATGTGCATGAACCGGTTCTCGAAAATCGTCTCGATGATGGTCCCGACACCATCCGCGACGGTGTTCAGTGCCGCGAACTGCGCCTGCATGTCGGTCGGAAATGCCGGATACGGCGCCGTGCGCACGTCGATGGCTCGCGGCCGGCGGCCGCGCATGTCGACCTCGACCCAGTTCTCCCCGACGTCGACCTGAGCGCCGGCCTCCTGCAGCTTCACCAGAACGGCATCCAGATGGTCCGGACGGGCGTTCTTGATGCGCACGTGCCCCCCGGTGATCGCGCCGGCCACCAGGTAGGTGCCGCTCTCGATGCGATCGGGGAGCACTTCGTAGCTCGTGCCGCTCAGGCGCTCGACGCCCTCGACGACGATTTTGTCGGTGCCGGCGCCACGAATCTTCGCCCCCATGCTGATCAGGAAATTCGCCAGATCGACCACTTCGGGTTCGCGTGCGGCGTTCTCGATGACGGTCTCGCCTTCGGCGAGCGTCGCGGCCATCATCAGGTTTTCCGTGCCGGTCACCGTCACGGTATCGAGCACCAGTCGCGCCCCGCGCAACCGGCTGGCGCGCGCCCGGATATAACCACCGTCGATGGTGATGTCGGCGCCGAGGGCCTGCAGGCCGGCGACGTGGATGTTGACCGGCCGGGCGCCGATGGCGCAGCCGCCCGGCAGCGAGACGTCGGCGCGCCCGTACCGGGCCACCAGCGGGCCGAGCACCAGGATCGAGGCTCGCATCGTCTTGACCAGTTCGTACGGCGCGGAGTAATCGCGCACGGTGGTCGGATCGACTTCGATGCGCATGCGCTCGTCGATGGTGACCGTTGCGCCCATGCCACCGAGGAGCTCCACCGTCGTGGTCACGTCCTTGAGATGCGGTACGTTGCCGACGACCACCGGTCCGTCGGCCAGCAGCGCGCCGGCCAGAATCGGCAGCGTCGCGTTCTTGGCCCCGGAGATGCGCACCTCGCCCTCGAGCGGGACCCCGCCCTGGATCTGCAGTTTGTCCATCTCAGCCTCTGGCTTCGGCCGGGGTCAGCGCTTCGATCGACAGCGCATGAATCTCCCCGCCCATCCGCTCCCCGAGGGTGCGGTAGACGAGTTGATGGCGGGCCACGCTGCGCAGGCCGCTGAACTGCTCGGCCACGATGCGGGCCGCGAAGTGTGTCTGGTCTTCCGATTGCACCCGGACATCGGCTCCGGGCAGGCCGGCGCGGATCAGCCGCGCGACTTCCTCTGCGTTCATGCACCCATATTAATCGACGGGGCGGCCCTGCGCTGCCCCAAACCCCCGTGGCGCGCCGGCGCGGAACGGACCGGAGGGGGGAGGCGGACTTGCTACAATTCCGGGCCATGAATGCCGCTGCCGATTCCGCCGACCCCGCCGACCAGAGCCTGCTGGCCGCAGCGCAGCGCGCGCTCTCGATCGAGGCGCGCGCCGTCGAGGCGCTCCTGGCCCGGCTCGATGGGCGCTTTGCGGCCGCCTGCCGCCTGTGCCTGAACTGCCAGGGCCGGGTGGTG
>JAKADE010000638.1 GCA_021820785.1 Pseudomonadota bacterium | reverse complement strand
CGCGAGGCCCGCGGCGAGGAGCACGCCCGCGCCGAGCGCGAGCCGCCGGCGCCGGCGCGCAGCGGGCGCGGCCGGCGGCTGCGCTGGATCGAGAGAGGGTGCGTTCACGTCCGGACTCCTGGAGCGAGGCGCGGATTTTCTATCGCTTGATACTTTTCTGTCAATTGATACTATTACGGATGAACGAAATGGCGGCGCACGCTGCTCCCGAACGCACTCGATCCGGTGACTACCCCTCGCATCCGCCGCACCGCGGCCGAATCCCCCCGCCCGCCGGCCCGCCGCGCACGCACGCGCCGCTACGCCTGCGGCGATGACACTCGGCGGCGCATCCTCGAGACCGCCATCGAGCTGTTTGCGCATCTCGGTTATCCGGGCGCCTCGACCCGCGCCATCGCGCACCGCGCGCGCGTCAGCCTGCCGGCTCTGCAGTATTACTTCGGCGGCAAGCCGGGCCTGTACCGCGCGTGCATCGAGTACATCACCGAAGACGTGCGCGCGCGGCTCGATCCGCCGGCTGAGCGGGCGCAACGGGCGCTCGCTACCGGCCGCCTGACGCGCAACCAGCTGCTGCAGCTGTTGCGCGGCCTCATCGAGCCGTTGCTCGAGGGGCTGGCCAGCGAGCGACCCGAGAGCTGGGCGCTGTTCTTCGCCCGCGCCCAGAGCGAGCAGAACGAGGCGCTCGACGCCATTCACGAGCGCATCGGCGGGCGCCTGGTCACGCTGCTCACCGAGATCATCGGCCGGCTGCTCGGCGAGGCGGCAGTGCCGCCCGAGCCGCGCGTGCGCGCCGTGGCCATCGTCGCGCAGATCATGCTGGTCGGGCGCGCCCGGCCCATGGTGCTGCGCGCGCTCGGCTGGCCGGACTTCGCCGGGGAGCGGCTCGCGACGCTGCAGAGCGTTCTGTGGCGCAGCATCGAGGCGAGCCTCGGCGGCCCCTGATCCGCGCCACCCGGGACTCCCCGGCGGGAGCGCCCCGCGGTACGATTACCGCACCTGCCATCGCTGCTCGCCGTGCCGCCCCCGAAGTCCCCGCCCCGCCCTGCCCCCACCCCGCAACGCCCCGCGCGCGCCGAGGATGCGCTCTACCGTGCCGGCGATCCGGACTTCATGACGTCGCTGGCGCGCGGGCTGCACGTCATCCGCGCGTTCGCCGGACTCGACCGCGGACTCACCATCGCCGAAGTCAGCCGCGCCACGGGATTGACCCGTGCGGTGGTGCGCCGCTGTCTGTACACGCTGCGCGAGCTCGGCTATGCGGCGAGTGACGGCCGCTCCTTCTATCTGCAGCCCCGGATCCTCAGCCTCGGCTATGCGTATCTGTCCACCGCACCGCTCAGCACCGCCGCACCTCCGATCCTGCAGGAGCTGAGCGAGCGGATCGGCGAGGCCACCACCGTCGCAGTGCTCGATGAGGGCGCGGTGGTCTACGTCGCACGGGCCTCGACCCCACGCATCATGTCGGTGACGCTCGGCGTCGGCAGCCGCCTGCAGGCGTACTGCACGGCGCTCGGTCGTGTGCTGCTCGCGAGCCTGCCGCCGACGCAGGCCGATGCATTGCTCGAGCGCACCGAGCTGACGGCGCACACGCGCTTCACAGTCACCTCGCGCGAGCGGCTGATGGAGATTCTCGCCGAAGTTCGCGCCGCGGACTTCGCGCTGAACGATCAGGAACTGGAGATCGGCCTGCGCTCGCTCGCCGTGCCGGTGCGCAACGTGGTCGGCGTCACGGTTGCGGCGATGAACGTCAGCGCCCAGGCCTCGCGCCTCTCCAGCCGCGAGCTGGTCGAGACCGTGCTGCCGGCACTGCGTGCCGCCGCCGAGCGACTTGGCAGCCAACTCGCGCCGTAACACGCGTTCCCGGCGGCGGCGACCGCGCGTACACTGCACGGATGTTCCGCTCCCTCACACCGGCCGTACTTGGCCTGATCATCGCCAACGTGGCGATCTTCCTGCTCGAGCAGGTGGTCCCGGCCTCCCTCGTACTGCGCTTCGCGCTCTGGCCGCTCGGCCCGGACTTCCACCTCTGGCAGCTGGTGACCTACGCATTCCTGCACGGCAGCTGGTGGCACATCTTCGGCAACATGTTCGGGCTGTTCGTGTTCGCCCCGGCGCTCGAACAGTACTGGGGCAAGCGGCGCTTCCTCTTTTATTACTTCGTTTGCGTGATCGCCGCGGCGCTGACCCAGATCGCCGTGCAGCACGCCACCGGCAGCCACGAACCGACGATTGGCGCCTCCGGCGGAGTGTTCGGCGTGCTGCTCGCCTTCGCCATGCTGTTCCCGCGCGCGCGGCTGTTGCTGATCCTGCCGCCGATTCCGATGCCGGCCTGGCTGTTCGTACTGCTCTACGGGCTGCTCGAGCTGTTCTTCGGTGTCACCGGCACCGAGCCGGGCATCGGGCACTTCGCACATCTCGGCGGCATGCTCGGCGGTGCGATCCTGATGCTCTACTGGCGCTCGCGCGCCTCGCGCGGTACCTGGCGGCCCGGGTAGCGGGAACTTTTGCGGCGGCCTGGAACTCTATGGCAGCCTGAGTCAGGAGGCGCCATGATCAAGACCGAGCAGCTGTGCAAGCGCTACCCCGCCGTGACGGCCGTCGAGGACGTCACGTTCGAAGTCCGGCCGGGCGAAGTGCTCGGCTTTCTCGGTCCCAACGGCGCCGGCAAGACGACCACGATGCGCATGCTGGCCGGCTTCGTCGCCCCGACCTCCGGGCGCGCCAGCATCTGCGGTCACGACGTCGAAGACGAGCCGCTCGCCGCTCGCCAGTCGGTCGGCTACCTG
>JAKADE010000637.1 GCA_021820785.1 Pseudomonadota bacterium | reverse complement strand
CCACCGGCCGCCCACGCGCCGAAGCCGACGCGGGTGATGGCCATGCCGGTCTTGCCCAGCAGCTGGGTGGGCAGCGCCTCGCGGGGCGCCGCGGAATCGTTCGGCATCATGCGCCTCCTGAACCTCACGCGAAGGCCCAAGGCTGACATGCCCCTGTGGCCCAGGCAACCGCTGACCCGGCTCAGGGCTGCGGAACGAGGACCGTGAGCTTCAGAGCCGGATCCTGCGCCGGTCGCAGCGTGCACTGCTCATACCGGCAGTGCCCGCGGCGAGGATGCTGAAAGCTCCGCACCCCACCCTCGCGCCCCAGCACGTGTTGAGACTGCCAGGCGGCGGCAAACACGGGGCTCGCCTGTGCCAGCGTGCGCACCAACTCCAGGTGCACCGGGTCATCTTCTCGGCCGGCCGTGTCGGCCCGATACTCGGCCACTAACCGCTGCGCGCGCTGCGGCCAATCGACGATGAAGTGCGGCGCTCGCGCATCGAGGAACACGTAGCGCAGCAGGTTGCGCGGCCCCCGCGCGCCGAGCCAGTCGGTAAACAATTGTGCGGCCGGTCGGTTCCAGACTACCGCATCCCAGTGCCGGTCGATCACATAGGCCGGCGTGCGCACGGCGCGCACCAGCGCCAGCAGCGGCCGCGGGTCGGGCGGCTCGGACGACGGCCGCACATCGGCCCGACCGCTGAGCTCGAACAGATACGCCCGTTCGGCGCGCGAGAGGCACAGTCCGTCGGCGATGGCGTGCAGCGTCTCCTGCGAAATGGCCCGCGTACGCCCCTGCTCGATCCACGTGTACCAGGTCACGCTGATGCCGCACAACTGCGCGGCCTCCTCGCGCCGAAGCCCCGGGGCCCGGCGGCGGCCGCGTGGGAATTGAAAGGATTCCGGGCGCAGCCGCTCGCGCTGCGCCCGCAGAAAGGCGCCGAGTGAAGGCTCGAGCGCCCGCCGGGAATCGCCGCGCTGTGCTGAGACCGCCATAGGAGCCGTCACGGTCGAGGTAGTTCTAGTAATAGTATCAGCGCACGTCTTGTACCAGGATAAAGGTTGCGCATACTGACCCGCTCGCCCCCCGGAGGTTGTCCATGCGTTCCCACGAACAGACCGTTCACACTCAGTTCGATCCGCACGCCGAGGCGTACCTGCACAGCGCAGTGCATTCGGCGGGCCCCGATCTGCAGCACGCCCGGACACTCCTCGGCCAGTGCCCCGGAACGCTGCCGCGGGCGCTCGATGTCGGCTGCGGCGCAGGCCATCTGGCCTTTGCAATCGCTGCGCATGTCGGGCGCGTCGTGGCCCTCGACCCGTCCGCGAACATGCTAGCTGCCGTGACACGCGGAGCGGCGGCGCGCGGGCTCGGGCAGATCGAGGTGCGCTCCGGCAGCGCCGAATCGCTGCCCTTTGCCGAGGAGAGTTTCGCGCTCGTGTGCACCCGCTACAGTGCGCACCACTGGACGCGCCTGCCGGCCGCGGTGCAGGAGATGAGCCGGGTGCTCGCGCCCGGCGGGCACGCGCTCATCATCGACGCCATCGCCCCTGAAGACCCGCTCGTCGATACGCACTTTCAAGCGATGGAACTGCTGCGCGATCCGTCCCATGTGCGTGACCGCTCGGTAGGCGAGTGGCGCGAGTTGTTCGCTGCAGCCCGCTTCACCGAGCTCGAATACCGGCAGTGGCCCGTGCGCATCGAGTTCGCGTCGTGGGTGGCGCGCATGCGCACGCCCGAGAATTCCATCGCCGCCATCAGGGCCCTGCAGAACGGCGCACCGCACGAGGTACAGGCCGCGCTCGGGCTCGAGGCGGACGGCAGCTTCGTGCTCCAGACGGGCCTGTTCTGGCTCGTCAAGGCAGGCCGGCCCTAGGGCAGGCCGCCGGCGGATCGGTGGCGCATGTGTGCGAACAGATCTCCCGGCACGGATGTCTTGCCGAGCGCGCACCCGAGGATGGGCAACGGCTCGAAGTCGATCGCGCACTGGTCGGTGAGCAGAACCGCGATGCCGCCCGATCGCAGCCTCCGAATGCGCTTCGTCGCGACCGGGTCCCATCCGTCCCACGGCCGCCGCTGCGGCGCCCGCCGGAACGGATCTGCGTGGGGAAAACCGATGATCACGCCAGCTGAGACGCGTCGGGCATCGAGGGTACGTGCTGCACGTCGCAGCGCGGCAAACCAGCCGACTGCGGGCGTAACGCGCGCGTGAGCGGACAGCGGCGCGCGCGTCGCGACGACACCTGAGCGCGTCACGAGCGAAGCCAGGCCGGGATGGCGCAGCGCCGGCGCGGTGCGCGCCGGGTGGATGCTGTGCCCGCGCCGAGGGGCCGCAGCGGGCCGCGCCGACAGACCCAGCTGCACGCAGACCCAGCGCACGGGGCGCCGGGACGGCGGCGGATGCGAAGCCAACAGAAGAGCCACCAGTGCCGCGTGCAGCACCAGCGCCAGCACGGCTGTGACGGTGCGATGCGTTCCAAGTCGCGACAACCTGGAACGCATCGCGCTGCTCAGCCGTCCGGTGATGGTACCGGGTGCGGGCGATGGCGCAGGAGGAAGTAGGGAACGAGTGCCACGGCCGTAGCAATGAGGGCGGGTGTCAGTTCGCCGGCGAGGGCGGAAGAAGCGATCCGGAAGCCCATCGAGGCGCTGCCCCGGTGGCCCGCCACCGGCAGCATCAGCCCGACGTTCATGAGCCGGGCCGCAAAACACGCCAACAGCGCCCCGCCGATCAGCCCCCCGACCGGGATCGGGCGACCGCAGGCCCGCACACCGAACAGCGCCGCCACGGTCACCGGCAGCA
>JAKADE010000636.1 GCA_021820785.1 Pseudomonadota bacterium | reverse complement strand
ACATCATCGATGCGGTGAAGCATCGCGTCCCGATCTGGAAGAAGGAACACTACCTCGACGGCGACTCCGGATGGGTCAACTGCGAACGCTGTGCCGCGCCGCTCATGGACACCGGCGAGGCGGCCCTCGGCGCCGACCCCGCGCATCACCCTGGACACGCGGGCGCCTGTGCGCACGCGCAGGCGCAACCGGACTATTCACGGCAAATGGTGCTGCCCGAGGTCGGGGCGGCGGGCCAGGCGCGGCTCGCACACTCGGCCGTCCTAGTGGTCGGGTGCGGCGGACTCGGGGTGCCGGCGATGAGCTATCTGGCCGCCGCCGGCGTCGGCCGCCTCGGGCTGGTGGATGCCGATCTGCTCGAGGCCTCGAACCTGCATCGCCAGCCGCTGTACGCGCTCGCCGACGTCGGCCGGCCGAAGGTCGAACTCGCCGCCGAGCGGCTGCGCGCGCTGAACCCGGCGCTCGATGTGCGGATCCACCGGACCCGTCTGGATGCGCAGAACGTCGCGGCGCTGATCGACGGCTACGACGTGATTCTCGATTGCACCGACACCATCGCCAGCAAACTCACGCTGAATGACGCCTGCGTGCAGAGCGGCCAGGCGGCGATCTTCGCCAGCGTCTACCAATACGAGGGCCAGCTGCAGGTGCTGCGGCCCGGCGAAGGCCCCTGCCTGCGCTGCGTCTGGCCGGAAACGGTCCGCGACGGCTTGGTCGGCGTGTGTGCCGAAGCCGGCGTGCTCGGGCCGGTGCCCGGCGTGCTCGGCACGCTGCAGGCGCTCGAGGCGCTGAAGTTGCTGCTCGGACTGCCTGGTCAGCTCGCCGATGCGGTGCTGATGGTGGACCTCACCACCCTCGCCGTCACCCGGGTGCGCGCGCGGCGCGGCGCGGATTGCCCGCAGCACGCGCTGCGCGCAGCGACGCTCAGTCCCGAGGCTGCGGATGTCGAGCTCGCCTTCGATTCGCTGCACGCGGCGCACGCCGCCGGCTTTGTGCTCATCGACATCCGCGAGCCAGCCGAGCGGGCGCACACGCCCCTGGCGCACCCCGAGGTCGGTGCGGTGCCGCTCGCGCAACTGCTCTACGGCGGGCACGCGCTTCCGCCGCATCGCTGTCTGTTGGTCTGTGCCGCCGGGGTCCGCAGTCTGGCCGCCGCGCGCGAACTGCGTGCGCGCGGTCACGCCGAGGTGTATTCGCTGCGCGGCGGACTCGCCGCGCTCGAACGAGCGGCTACGGCCTGATCTGGCCGGCGCCGCGCACGACGTACTTGTAGCTGGTGAGCTGCTCGAGGCCGACCGGACCGCGTGCGTGAAACCGGTCGGTGGAGATGCCGATCTCTGCCCCCATGCCGAACTCTCCGCCGTCGGCGAATTGCGTCGAGGCGTTGTGCAGCACGATGGCGCTGTCGACGCGCTGCAGGAAACGCTCGGCCGTGGCTTCGTTTTCGGTGACGATCGACTCGGTGTGCGCCGACCCGTATCGGGCGATGTGCTCGATTGCCCCGTCGACCCCGTCGACGACCCGCGCGGCGATGATGGCATCGAGATACTCGGTGTACCAATCGTCCTCGCTGGCCGGCCGCACGCGCACATCGGCGCTCTGGATCGTCGCGTCCCCGCGTACCTCGCACCCGGCATCGAGCAGCGTACGCACCACCGGCACCATGTGCGTGGCCACGCAGGCCTGGTCGATCAGCAGCGTCTCGGCGGCGCCGCAGATCCCGGTGCGGCGCATCTTCGCATTGAGCGCGATCGTCTCAGCCATGCGCACGTCCGCGTCGCGGTCGACGTACACGTGACAATTGCCGTCGAGATGTCCAATCACCGGCACGCGCGCTTCCTTCTGCACACGCTCGACGAGGCTGCGCCCGCCGCGCGGCACGATCACATCGAGGTATTCGGTCATGCCGGCGAGCAGGTAGCCGACCGCCGCGCGGTCCTGCGTGGGCACCAACTGGATGCACTCGGCGGGCAGACCGGCGGCGCGTAAGCCCTCGGTGAGACACTCGTGCACGGCCACATTGGAGCGCTGACTCTCCGACCCGCCGCGCAGGATCACGGCATTGCCGGCCTTCAGGCAAAGTGCGCCGGCGTCCGCCGTGACGTTCGGCCGGCTCTCGTAAATGATGCCGATCACCCCGAGCGGCACGCGCACGCGCTGGATCCTCAGGCCGTTCGGACGCTGCCATTCGGCGGCGACCGTGCCCACCGGATCAGGCAGCGCCGCGATCGCCGCGACGCCGTCCGCCATCGCTTCGATCCGCCCCTCATCGAGCGCGAGCCGATCGAGCAGCGCCGCACCGAGTCCGGCGGCCCGCGCAGCCGCCAGGTCGTGCGCATTGGCCTCGAGAATGCGCGCGCGGTGGGCACGGATCGCCGCCGCGGCATGGGTGAGCGCATCGTTCTTGAGCGCGGTGGTGGCCTGCGCGAGCACCGCCGCGGCACTGAGCGCGCCGCGGCCGAGTTGCTCCATCAGCTCGCCCACGGCGTTGTCGTTATGCGGGTTCATAGGCGAAAGAAGGCAGCAGCACCAGATCGTCGCGATGAATCAGCTCGTCGCGGCCACGAAATCCGAGGATCGCCGGGATCTGCGCCGAATGGCGACCGATGATCTTCAGCGCATCCGCATCCGAATACGCAATGATGCCCCGGGCCACCTCCGTGCCCTCGGGCGTCAGCACACTCACGGTGTCGCCGCGCTCGAAACGGCCGCGTGCGGACATGACGCCGGCCGGCAACAGACTGCTGCCGGCGAGCAGCGCGCGCAGGGCGCCCTGATCGACGGTCAC
>JAKADE010000635.1 GCA_021820785.1 Pseudomonadota bacterium | reverse complement strand
GCCGCTATCCGGCGGTCTCGATCGCGGAAGCGCGTGCCAAGGCCGCCACATTGCTCGAGCAGGCGGAGCGAGGGGTGAGTCCGCTCGAGACCGCGAGCGCGGCTCGCGCGGCCGGTGGTCTCACCATCGAAGATCTGTCGAAGGAGTTTCTGCAGCAGTACGTCTACTCCCGGGAGCTCGACTCCGCCCGCAAGTACGAATTGGCCTTCGCCCGGCATATCAATCCCCGCATTGGGCGCCAGCTCGCCGAGCGCCTCAATCGCGAGCAGGTGCGCGCCGTGATGGATGCCGCACGTATCCGGCGCAAACGCCCGGCAGGGGAGCGTGGCGGCCCGATCGGGGGAGTGGAGGCGGCCCGATCGGGGGAGTGGAGGCGGCCCGCACCACCATGGGCGTGCTCCGCCACATGTACTCCTGGGCGATCAATGAAGCCAAGCTCAGGCGCTCGGACAACCCCGCCAGCAATATCGTCAGGAACCTGCCGAAACGCAAGGCGCGGGACGTCGTTCTGTCATTCAACGAAGCGCGCATCGTCTGGCAAGCCGCGGAGTCGACCGGGTATCCGTTCGGGACACACGTGCAGCTCCTGCTCCTCACGGCCTGCCGCTGCGATGAATGGGCTTCGGCCCGCATCAGCTGGATCGACACGGAGCAGGCGTTCATGGTGATCCCGGCCGGCGCGTACAAGAGCGATCACGTTCACGTCGTGCCGCTCGTGCCGCAGGCGATGGAGATCCTCAAGCGCATCCCGAAACCGAAGCAGGGCGATTACCTTCTCTCGAGCACGGATGGGCGCGCGCCGATACAGGGGGTGCCGAAGTATTTCCGGACTCGTCTCCCTGATGCGATTCTCGCGGTCACGGGTGAGAAATTCGAAAAGCAATTCAGCTCGCACGATCTGCGCCGGACCGTCGCGACGCGCCTCGCGGAGAGCCTCGGCGATGCGGGCGACAAGCTCGTCAAGCGAGTGCTCGGGCATTCCGACGGGAGCATCACCGCGATCTACAATCGGTACGGGTACGTGAAGGAGATGCGGAAGGCGCTCGAGCAGTGGGCGAATGATCTGACGAATACCCCAGCGTCGGAGCGTCCCCCGGCTCCTGTCGCGCCGGTGGCCCTTCAGCAGTACGAGCGCTTGGAAGTGGGTGGGAGTCTTCCGTTGATCGAAGGCGACCGGCCGTGAGCAGCGCGACATTCAGCGCTCGGGCGAACGAGCGAGCACCGGGTGCCGGCGATCTCGTCCAGTGCACCCTCTGGCTCCTCTGGCAATGCATCCGCGTCCCGGCAATGCTCCTGCTTGTCATCCTTGAGCCAGTCGTCAGCTTCGTGTTGGGCTCACTGGCGCTGCTCGGGGTTCTGACGGCACTCTTCTGGAAACTCGTGGGGCCGCCGCATTTCCCATTCTTCCTCGTGCTCGGCATTTCCCTCGGCTTCGAGTTGGCGCTCATCCTATACCACGCACTCCTGCGCCTACTTGGCACAGACTGGTGATCCACGCTTGGCAGGCGGCAAGCCAGCCCACTGCCAATTCCTGGTCCGAAGGACGACTTCACGATCCCTTAGGAGAGATTCTTCACCGACACCAAATTGGCGCAGACCCAATTCTCGCTGCGATGCCCAGCCACCGCATCAACCTGACGATAGAGAGACGCCGTTCGCATGGACCTGCAGGGGTAGCTGCTAAGGTGAGCGCTCCAGGAGGTGACTTAAATGCGCATACAGGTGGCCGTTGCCCTATGCTGCGCTCTTCTCGCCGGCTGCTCAAAATCGCCAGTCGACTCGGCTATCAAAGATGCTAACGCCGTGTCGCTGCACTTCATGAGCAACCTTGTTGAGAAGAACGCTTCACACCAAACCGAAGGCCTTATCCGCAATCTGCAGCACCGCCCTGATTGCCAGCAGTATATCGACGCCCTACGGCAAGCCGGCCGGGGATCACCCTATGAAGGGGCTACGGAGTACCGGATCGCGCACGTCTACCAGGACGCGCAGCGTGCTGGATGCGAGAAGCCGCACTGACCCAACGCGAGCGGTTGCGGGCATTCACTATTCATGTCCGTGTTGTGGCAATATCCGGATCATCTGCCGGGCGGAAATCAAATTGCTGATCGCCGTACAAAGAAGACGGTTCCTATGGCTGATCCGCTGAACTTGAGAACGACAGTTGGGTATCCGCTTCGGGTACTCACAGCCGGGGTGGCGCTGCTAATAGTCGGCCTAGCAGGCTGTAGTCGCCCGAATGTCAGGCCAGGGAGTGCAGACTACCCACACGTCAATCCAACTCCAAGGCGCTGGATTCTAATTCACGGCGCCGAGGATCCGGCACTGCATCTTCGATTCAGTACCGGGTGGATTTCCAACGATTCGCGGTGCTATCAAACGAATGGGCTCCAGGGCGCGACGGGACCCTATACGGCTAGCATGCCTCTCCCGGTCAAACGCACGGGGGCGACCTATTCGCTACGAGTGCCGATTGATGGTTATCTGTCCGGGCGATGCAACTGGCGCTTTACAGGTATCGGATTTGGCCCGGCCGATAACGGGGAGTCGATACTCTTGGCGACCCCCGGGCGGCGACTTCTTCCGCCCGGGAAATCCGTGAACGAGTCGCTCGTTCTCCGCTGTAGAACGAGCGAAATAGGCAATAACCGACTGTTGTTCTGCGCGGCGCCTAAACGACCTAACTTCCTCTTCCTCTACCCTGAGACGCGAGACTTGGAGGTAGACTTTGTGGCAGACGGACCCTGAAACGCCAGGTTATTTGTGAACTACCGCCCGCCCTACGCGGA
>JAKADE010000634.1 GCA_021820785.1 Pseudomonadota bacterium | reverse complement strand
GGGATCTTGGTTGATCTGCGCGCGCCGTGGGCAGCGCGCGCCGGAACCGTTACGATAAGGCCTCCGCCCGCCCGCCCTGGACCTCGCACCGCCCATGGACTCCGCCGAAACCCAGGCCTCCGATCACCCGCGCCCGACGGTGTTCCTGAGCTACGCCAGCGAGGACCGCGCGGCGGTCCAGCGCATCCGCGATGCGCTGCCGGGCTTCGGGCTGGAGGTCTGGTACGACGAGAGCGATCTGCTCGGCGGCGACGCCTGGGATCAGAAGATCCGCGGACAGATTCGCGACTGCGACTTCTTCATGCCAGTCATCTCGGTGCATACCGAGGCGCGTCGCGAAGGCTACTTCCGGCGCGAATGGCGCCTGGCGGCCGAGCGCACGCTCGACATGGCCGACGATTCGGTTTTTCTCGTCCCGGTGGTGATCGATGACACCCGCGAAGCCGTGGCGCGCGTCCCCGACAAGTTCCGCGCGGTGCAGTGGGTGCGGGTCCCCGAGGGCCGGCCGAATGCTGCGCTGGAGGCCCTGGGACGCCGACTGGTCTCGGGGGAGCCCGCTGCGCCGCCCGCCCGGCGCGCCGCGAAAGCCTCCGCGGACCGGGGGCGCACACCGCCGCCGCACAGAAGCTTCCCTGCGTTCCCGCGCGAAGAACCCGGACAGCGCATCCGCTTCTGGGCGCATGTCGCGGGGTGGGCATTCCAGTCGGCGTGGACGGCGTTTCAGCGGCTGCCCCGATGGGTGCGGGTTCTCGTCTACATCTGGCTCGCCATCGTGATTCTGCAGGACAGCACCCGTTCGCATCGCGTGGTCCAGCCGACGACCATAGCGCCGAAGAATCTCGCGCAGGCGGAGAAGATTCTGAAGGCCCTCCCGCCGTCCGGGCCCACGAGCGAGGCGGCCAAGATCCTCGCTCAGATGAGCGCACCGCAGAGTGGCACGGGCACGGCGCTGACGGCGCGCGTGTCGCTGCTCGCGATCCGGTTCTCGGCGCCGCCGGGTGAGTCTGCGGCCGGCAAGCTCGCCCGCGAGGCGTTCGACAAAGCGTTCGGTCAACTCGTGCAGCTGCACCACGCCCGCGTGACGCTCAGCGCCTCACCCCTCGCGACTCTCGATGCCGCCGCAGCCGCGCAGCGGGCGCGGGCCGCTCATTCCGGGTATGTGCTCTTCGGCGGCTTGAGCGGTCAGCGTGCGAAACCGCGCCTCGTCGTGCGGATCGCTGCCGCCCCCCATGGCTCGGTGGTCTGGTCGAAATCCTATGCGGTGCCGGGCGCCGATCCGACTCAGGTCGCGACGGACGTGCGCGCCGAGGTACGGAGGCTCGAGAAGGAATGACGGAACCGCCAGCGCAGGAGCCGCATGCCGGGCAAGCCCATGCCCGCGACACCGTGGCCGCCGACTCGTGCGACGCGCCGTTCGTCATTGGCGTCTCGGGTCACAGGGACCTCGACCCCCGCGATACGGCGCGGATTCGAGCCGCGATCACGGTGTTCCTCGAAGAAATTCGCAGCTGCCTGCCGCACACTGAAATCCGGCTCATGGCCGGCATGGCGAGCGGTGCCGACCTGTTGGCGGCACAGACCGCCCTGGATTTCGGTCTGGGCGTCGACGCGATATTGCCGCTGCCCTTGACACACTACGCGGCGGATTTCGAGGCCGCCGCGCTGCGCGATCTTCAGAAGCTGCTCGCCCACCCGAACGTGCGCTGCACGGAACTGCCCCTGTCGAGCGATCCGGCGAGCGGCCGCAGCGAGGAGGAGCGCAGGGATGCGCACTACCTGAACCTCACCCGCGAATTGACCGCAAGCTGCCATTTGTTGCTGGCCGTCTGGGACGGCGAATCCTCCGTCCGCCCGGGCGGCACGGCCGATACGGTCTTGCGCTTCCTCGGCCTGCGCTCCGATCGCAGACCGCAGGACAGCCCCATGCGCTTCAGCGACGGGCCGGCCGGAGAAGACCCGGATTCGCGGCTGGTGTACTGGATCCCGACGCCGCGCAGCAGCGCCGGCGCTCTGGGCACCTCTGCCGCGCCGTGCTACCTGTCCGGGCTGGGTGACAACGTCCTGCAGCGCTGGGCCGCGATGCCGCGGCCGCTGCACGAGCAGCTGGTCGAGCTCGACACCTACAATCGCGAGTATCGTCAGCTGGCAAATCGCGGGCGAACAGCGACGGCGGCGGACTCGCTGATGCGTTCACTGCCAGGCGATGTCCCACTGCCCGCGGACGCGCTGCCGTGGCTGGCACGCATCGATGCACAGTACGGCAAGGCGGATGCGCTGGCGCTTCACTTTCAGGCGCGCTCCGATCGCCTGTTCGTCTTCTTCACCGTCACGACGTTCCTCATGGGGTTCGCCTACCTGGCGTACGACAAGTTCGTCGAGAGCCGCCTGCTGCTGTTTGCCTACCTGCTGGTGCTGTTGTCGGGCTTCGGCCTGTACCTGCTCCTCGACGGACGCCACTGGTTCGGCAAACACCTGATGTACCGCGCCCTGGCTGAAACGTTGCGCGCGAAATTCTATCTATCCGTCGCCGGCGCAGACCATCTGGTCGACGCGGACGAGGTCATCGCCCTCTCCGGGATCAACCGCTTCCATGGATTCAACTGGATCGCGCACGTCCTGACGGGACTCGGCCGGCCAGCCGGCGCGGCGCGGAACGTGTCCCACGAGCCGCACCTGGACGTCGTCGAGCGCGCCTGGATCGAAAGTCAATGCCGCTACTTCGCCCGCAAAGTCTCTCGACTGGAGCGCAGCGGGCGGCGGACCCGCTGGCTGAAACGAAGCCTGTTCGGGGTCATCCTCGTG
>JAKADE010000633.1 GCA_021820785.1 Pseudomonadota bacterium | reverse complement strand
CGCATATGGCGGCTTCGGTCCCGTGTAGTGCAGGTGGGTCTGTCCCTCGTAGGGATGCAGGCCGGAGTCCTTGCCGCTCGTGTAGTCGTACCAGGAGTGGGCCACGAACTCCTCGATTTCCGCCTCCGCATTCAGGTCGACTTCATGAATTCGCGTCAGATCGCGCCCGAGAATTGCGCCGCGGGGAATCATCATCTGCGTCGGGTTCGGGATACCACTCGCCGGGAAATCCCCGTAGCAGAGGAAATTCCCGACACCTTCCCCGTGTCCCGGCGTCAGCCAATCCTTGTAGAACGACGCGATCGCCAGCGTATCGGGCAGATACACCTGATCGACAAAACTCTGCATGTGCCCGATGATGTCCGCCACCCGCGCCAGACCCACCGTATTGACGGCCGTCGTACCGGTTCCGCTCGTCTCATGCACGCTGATGCCAACCGGACTGCCACCGACCACGAAATTCGGATGCGGGTTCTTACCACCGAAGATCGCGTGCAATTCGGCCGCTCTGCGCTGCCATGCCAGCGCCTCCAGGTAGTGCGCGACCGCCATGAGATTTGCCGCCGGCGGCAGCTTATACGCCGGGTGTCCCCAGTAGCCGTTGGCGAAAATCCCGAGCTGCCCGGACTCCACGAGCGTCTTCACCCGGCGCTGTACATCTGCGAAATATCCCGGCGAAGACATCGGATATGTCGAGATCGATTGCGCCAGACTCGATGTTTCCTTCGGATCCGCCGATAGCGCCGAGACGACGTCCACCCAATCGAGTGCATGCAAGTGATAGAAATGCATGATGTGGTCGTGCACGAATTGCGCACCAATCATCAGATTTCTGATCAGATTCGCATTCGGCGGAATATCGTATTGCAGCGCATCTTCGACTGCGCGTACCGAAGCGATGCCGTGCACGAGCGTGCAGACGCCGCAAATTCTCTGCGCGAACGCCCATGCGTCGCGCGGATCCCGGCCGCGCAGGATGATCTCGATACCACGCACCATCGTCCCGGAGCTGATCGCATTCGAGATCACGTTTCCATCCATTTGCGCCTCGATGCGCAAATGACCTTCGATGCGCGTGATCGGATCAACCACTATCGTCTGCGTGCTCATCGAATTCCCCTCTTATGCGCTCCGGAGGTGCTCGGCGAGCAGCTCCAGCAGGCTGCGCGGCGTCTGCTGCCAGTTGAAGTGCTGCTTCCCGTCATCGAATGTTCGCCGGCAGTCCGAGCAGCTGGTGAGGAAGGTTTGCGCTCCGGTCTGATCGATTTCGTTGAACTTCTCTTCGACAACCCTGTAGCGCAAGGGCGCAGCGCGCTTGATGTCAAAAACTCCGCCGCCGCCGCCGCAGCAGATGTTGTAGCCAATGTGCCGCACCGTCTCGGTCGGCTCGATGCCCATCGCCCGCATCAATCGACGCGGGGCATCGGTGACGCCACCCTTTCGCACCAGTTGGCATGGATCGTGAAACGCGGTCACGCCCGTGTCAGCCGGCCGGAGCTTCAACCGGCCCGCCTCGAGCGCCTCGGCGAGGTATTCCGTGACATGCCGAACCTTGAACGGGAGCGGCCGTCCGAGCAGTTCTGCCGCTTCCCAGCGCAACGCCGAGTACGCATGCCCGCACTCCGGGACGATCAGAATCTTGGCACGGCAGGCGACGGCCTCATCGATCAACCGCATGCTGATGCGCCGCTGCCAATCCCGTCCGCCGGCATAGTATCCGTAGTTTTCTGCGATCAGTCCGTCGGTGCGGAACGTGCAGTCCACATTCATGTGCGCCATGACGCGTGCGAGCGCGGCAACCGCAGCCGGATAGTGTTCGATGTCGGTTCTCGGTACCGTGAGCATCACTTCCGCGTGCGGCTTGTCCAGCGGGATTTCCACACCGAACCGCCTTCCGATCGCAAGCAATTGTTCCCGGTACGGCTCGTTCGTGGGCTCCGGTTGTCCACTGTGCCGCTGGTGCGCCGCCTTTTCGTACAGCTCTTTCGGAGCAAGTCCCGCTTCGAACATACCCCGACGCGCCTGTTCGATTAATTCAGTAATGTCGATCCCCATGGGGCACATCAGCGAGCATCGACCGCAGAGATTGCAGGTGTCATAGAGCAGATGCTGCCAACGCTCGAGCTCCTCGGCGGTGACTTTCGGCTTCAGTCCGAACCACCTGAACAGGGGGGCAAACGCACCCGCCTCGCGCTTGAAGGCCTGCTTGAACGGTTCGACCTTCAGCACCGGGGTGTACTGAGGATCCTCGGTCGCAATGTAGAAGTGGCACGCGTCGGCGCACATTCCGCAGTGCACACACGCCTCCAAGCGCAGCGCGCTCAGCGCACCGAACTCTCGGGCGAAACCCCGCATGGCGCCTGCGACCCGCTCCCGCTCTCCGATCCGGGCCTCTTCAGGCGCCAGGTTGGCGCGCAGCTCGACAGATGAGGAATTCACGATGGCGCCCCCTTTCGAGTCATGAGGTAACCGTCGACTGCCCGGGTGGGGAAGATGTAGAACGAATGCATGAGTTTTCCGAACGGATACCAGATGAGCAGCAGATCGAAGCTCAAAATGTGCAGCCCGAGTATTCTCTGGTACGGGCCGCCGACGTGCGCCGTCGCCATCAGGCCGGTCACCAGCACCAGAGCGACGATGAACCAGCTGAAGTAGTCGTCGAAATTCGACAGGCGACGCAGCACCGGATGTCCGAGTCGGCGCGAGAGCACGGCGACGAACAGAGTCAGTGTGATGACGGCGAAGATCGTGATAACGCTGCTCGGCAGCGCCGGCCATCGCACTCCGGCAAAGCTTCCGAAGAA
>JAKADE010000632.1 GCA_021820785.1 Pseudomonadota bacterium | reverse complement strand
CGGGCTGGCGCAGGTCGAGCGCATCGAGGTGACCGAGCGCGAGGCGCGCCTGACGGCGCTGCCGCGCGCCGGGGCCATGATCCTGCAGGACGTCGCGGCGCTCGCGGCGCAGCAGGGCCTGCAGCTGAAGGAGCTGCATCTGGAATCCGGGCGCCTCGACGAAGTTTTTCGCACCATCACCGCCTGATGGCACACGCTGGGGGACCGATGCGCAACGTGGCACTGATCCTGCGCCGCGAGCTCGCGAGTTATTTCGCGACGCCGCTGGCGTATGTTTTCATCATCATATTCCTGGTACTGGCGAACGCCTTCACGTTCTACGTTGGCGATTTCTACCAGCGCGGCCAGGCCGACCTGCGGCCGTTCTTCATGTTTCACCCGTGGTTGTATCTGTTCCTGATCCCGGCGCTGACCATGAAGCTGTGGGCCGAGGAGCGCAAATCCGGCAGCATCGAGCTGCTGATGACTCTGCCGGTGAAGGCGTGGGAGGCGGTGCTCGGCAAGTACCTTGCGGCGTGGCTGTTCACCGCACTCGCCCTCGCGCTCACCTTCCCGATCTGGATCACGGTCAACTACCTCGGCAGCCCCGACAACGGCGTGATCCTCGCCTCCTACCTCGGCAGCCTGCTGCTCGCGGGGGGCTTCCTCGCCATCGGCTCGTGCATGTCGGCGCTGACGCGCAATCAGGTGGTGGCCTTCATCCTCGGGGTAGTCGCCTGCTTCGTCCTGCTGCTCGCCGGCTACCCGATGGTGCTCGATGCGTTCCGCGGCTGGGCGCCGGAGACGCTGATCGAGGCCATCGCCTCACTCTCGCTGCTGACGCACTTCCAATCGATCACACGCGGGGTACTCGAGCTGCGCGACGTGCTGTACTTCGTGATGCTGATCGGGTTCTTTCTGTTCACCACCACGGTCGCGGTCGACCTGCGCAAAGCGGACTAGGAGCGCGGCATGATGAAACGCTCGACTCTAGGCTGGGGTTCGGTGGGCGCGCTCGCGCTGCTGCTCATCGGGCTGACCATCATCTTCAATTACGCGCTGTCGGGCGCACAGCTCGACCTGACGCAGCATCACCTGTACACGCTCTCGCGCGGCACGCGACGCATCCTCAAGGGCATTCACGAGCCGATCGACCTGTACTTCTTCTACTCGCGCAAGACCGCCGACGGCGTGCCGCAGCTGCGCGCGTACGGCGATCACGTCGAGAATTTCCTGCGCGAGATCGCCGCGGACGCCGACGGCAAGATCCGGCTGCACATCATCGATCCGCGACCTTATTCGGTCGAGGAAGACCGCGCCGCCGAGCTCGGCGTGCGCGGCACGCCGATCAATGACGCCGGCAGCAAATTCTACTTCGGTCTCGCCGGCACCAACGCCACCAACGGCCGTCAGGCGATTCCTTTCTTCGATCCGCGCAAGCAGCGCTTTCTCGAGTACGACATTGCCAAGCTGATCTACCAACTCGCCCATCCGACCAAGCCGCGCATCGAGTGGTACTCGAGCCTGCCGATGAGCGGCGGGTTCAACCCGCAGAGCGGACAGATGCGCCAGCCCTGGGTCGCGTACCGTCAGGCCGGGCAGCTCTACGACCTGCACACGCTGAAGCCCGATGCGACGACGATCCCCGCCGGCACCCGCGTGCTCGTGCTGGTCGATCCGCAGCACCTCTCGCCGGCGACCCGTTTCGCCATCGACCAGTATGCGCTGGCCGGCGGTCACATCATCGCTTTCGTCGACCCGCTCGCCGAATCGGCCGTGACGCCCGGCACCCCGCCGGCACCCGGAGGCGGCGACCTCGACCGGCTGCTCGCCTCCTGGGGCGTGCGCTTCAATCCGGACAAGGTCATCGCCGACCGTTCGCTCGCGCTCAACGTCGCCGGCGCCAACGGCGCACCCCGCCTCGACCCGCTGATCATCGGCCTCGGGCGCGCGCAGATGTCGCACCGCGACGTGATCACTGCCGGACTGTCGAGCATCAATCTCTCCACGGCCGGGTACTTGCGCCCTCTGAAGGCCGCCGGCACCCGCTTCCGGCCGCTGCTGTGGAGCAGCACCGATGCCATGCCGCTCGCGGCGCAGTCGCTGGCCGGCATGACCGATCCCTCGAGCGTGCTGAATGGCTTCAAGCCGACCGGCAAGCGCTATGTGTTCGCCGCACGCGTCAGCGGCGAGGTCAAGAGCGCCTACCCGCACGGACCGCCCGCCGGGGTGAAACTGCCCGCCGGCACGCAGGTGCTCACCCATGCGCTCAAGCCGCTGCAGCTGGTGGTGTTCGCCGATTCGGATCTGCTCTCCGATTACCTCTGGGTGCGTCATCTCGACCTGTTCGGCCAGACGATCAATGAGGCGTGGGCGAGCAATGGCAATCTGCTGCTGAATTCGCTCGACAACCTCGGCGGCAGCGACGATCTGATCAGCGTGCGCGCCAAGGCCGGCTTCACCCGGCCGTTCACGCGGGTCGAGGCGCTGCGGCGCACCGCCGAGGCGCGCTACCGCGCCCAGCAGCAGCGCCTGCAGGCGCAGCTGCAGCAGACCGAGCGGCAGCTGACGCTGCTGCAGACCCAGCGCAACCACAAGTCCACGCTGATCCTCACCCCGGCGCAGGAGCAGCAGATCGAGCACTTCCAGGCCGAGCGGGTTAGGATCCGCAAACGTCTGCGCGCCGTGCAGGCCGGGCTGGTGCGCAGCATCGATGCGCTCGGCACGGAGCTGAAGGTCATCAACATCATCGTCATGCCGGCGGTGTTCGCGCTGGCGGCGCTCGCCGGCGCGGCGCTGCGCCGCCGCCGCCGCGCCCGCCAGCAC
>JAKADE010000631.1 GCA_021820785.1 Pseudomonadota bacterium | reverse complement strand
TTGGACGTTCTTTCGGCGGAACTCAGCGAAATCTCCAGTACGGTCCGGGGCGCCCGGCACCGCGAGGATCGAGCCCGGTGAGCCTGCGCCCTTGCGACTCGCCGCTTCGCACCGCGATACGCCCGGGCGCTCACGGTGCACCGTGACCAAGCGTGTCGCCATTCTCACCAGCGGAGGCGATGCCCCGGGCATGAACGCGGCCATCCGCGCGGCGGTGCGTGCCGGCCTTGCGCGCGAGCTGGACATGTTCGGCGTTCGGCACGGCTACACCGGCCTGATCGCGGGAGACTTCCGCCGCCTCGGGGCTCGCGAAGTCGGCGGCATCATCGATCGCGGCGGCACGATGCTCGGCACCAGCCGCTGTCCGGAGTTTCTCACCGACGAAGGACAGCAGACGGCCGTACGCCGGCTCGCCGAGCACGAGATCGCCGGGTTGATCGTCGTCGGCGGGAACGGCTCGCAGCGTGGTTCGCTGGCACTGGCGCAGCGGGGCGTGGCCGTCATTGGCATCGCCTCGACCATCGACAATGATCTGGCCGGATCGGATGTCACGCTCGGGGCGACCACGGCGCTCGATGTGGCGCTCGAAGCGATCAGCCGACTGCGCGTGACCGCTGCGGCGCACGGACGGGTTTTTCTCGTCGAAGTGATGGGTCGGGCGTGCGGCTATCTGGCACTGATGGCCGGCATCGCCGGCGGCGCCGAGGCGATCGTGATCCCCGAGGCGGAGCAGTCGCCCGAGCAGATCGCCCTCGCCATCCAGGACGCGTACCGGCGCGGCAAGAGTCACGCCATCGTGGTCGTCGCCGAAGGCGCGAAACACGATGCGGACGCGCTGGCCCGGCATTTCACTGAACATGCCGAGCGACTGAACTTCGAGCTGCGGGTCACCAAGCTCGGGCACGTCCAGCGCGGCGGCAGCCCCGGTGCCTTCGACCGGCTGAGCGCCACGCTGCTCGGGGCCGAGGCGATCGAACGCTGGTACGCCGGCGAGCATGGCATTTTACTCGGGCTCTCCGGCGCGCGCCTCACGGTGAGCCTGCTGCGCGAGGCGGTGGCGCGACCGAAACCGCTTCAGCCGCAATGGCTGCACCTGGCGCATGTCCTGTCGCGCTGAGCGGGCAGCGCGGCAGTCATCGTCACCATCGAGGTCAGTTCGGACCGTTGCGAGGAGAGCGCATCATGAAGCTGAAAGAGCTCTGCACACCCGATGTCGTGTATTGCACGGCACAGATCAGTGCGCTGCATGCGGCACGCCTGATGCGCGAGCGGCACGTGGGCGACCTGGTCGTGATCGATGACAGCGAGGAGACGCACGCGCCGATCGGCATCGTCACGGACCGCGACATCGTCGTGGAGGTCCTCGCCAAGGACCTCGATCCGGCCACGACCAGCGTGCGCGAGATCATGCGTGTGCCTCTGGTGATCGCCCGCACTTCCGAAGAGGTGGAAAATGCGCTCGAGCGCATGCGCGCGCACGGCGTGCGCCGCGTTCCAGTGCTCGATGACAGCGAGCAGCTCGCCGGCATTCTCTCGCTCGATGATCTGCTGAAGCGGCTGGCTGCCGATGCCGCGGTGCTCGCGGACATCGGCTGCGCCGCTGAGCCAGGTCGCGCCAGCCCCCCCGGTGTCCGCGGGCGTCGTCGCGCCACGCGACGGCTGGTAAAATCCCTCTCGCCCGAGCCTTCGGGCGCTCCCTTCAGCGAATTCCAGGACCGCGATGCATACGCCCGCTCTCTTCACGCCCCTGCGCGTGCGCAATCTCGAACTCGCCAACCGTATCGTGATCGCTCCGATGTGCCAGTACTCGGCGGACCACGGGCGCATGACGGACTGGCACCTGATTCATCTCGGCCAGCTCGCCTTGAGCGGCGCGGGGCTGCTCACGATTGAGGCCACGGCGGTCCTGCCGGAAGGGCGCATCACCTATGCCGACGTCGGTCTGTGGAACGACGAGACGCAGGCGGCGATGGCCGACACCGTCGAGCGCATCCGGCGCTACGCCCCGATCCCGATTGCGGTGCAGCTGGCCCATGCGGGGCGCAAAGCGTCGACCGAAGTGCCGTGGAAAGGCGGCCAGCAGCTGCCGCCTGGCGATGCGCACGGCTGGCAGACGCTCGCCCCGTCCGCCCTGCCCTTCGCGTCGGGCCAGCAGCCTCCGGCGGCGCTCGATCGTGACGGTCTGCGCGCCGTGCGCGAAGCGTTCGCGGACGCTGCGGCCCGCGCCGGCCGGATCGGCCTCGATGCGGTTCAGATCCACGCCGCACACGGGTATCTGCTGCACCAGTTCCTCTCGCCGCTCAGCAATCAGCGCGAGGACGAGTACGGCGGATCGCTGCAGAACCGGATGCGCTTTGCGCTCGAAGTGTTCGATGCGGTGCGCGCCGCCTTCCCGGCCGATCGACCGGTGTCGGTGCGAGTCTCGGGGACCGACTGGGTCGACGGCGGCTGGGACTGCGAGCAGACCGTCGCTTTCGCCGAGCAGCTGCAGGCGCACGGCTGCGATGCCATCCACGTCTCGAGCGGCGGCCTGCACGCCGCGCAGCGCATCCCGGTGGGACCTGGCTACCAGGTGCCGCTCGCCCGCGCCGTCAAGGCGGCGGTGCGGATTCCGGTGGTCGCCGTCGGGCTGATCACCGGGTTCGAGCAGGCCGAAGCGATCATCGCGACCGGGGATGCCGATCTCGTGGCCCTGGCGCGCACGGCGCTCTACGATCCGCGCTGGCCCTGGCATGCCGCCGCCGCACTCGGCGGCCAGGTGCGCGCCGCGCCGCAGTACCTGCGCTGCGAACCGCAGCGGCTGCGGGGCCT
>JAKADE010000630.1 GCA_021820785.1 Pseudomonadota bacterium | reverse complement strand
CGAGAAGCCGGCGTCGCGGCGCGAGCCGCCCTCCGGGTACAGCTCCCCGACGGTGGCGCTGACGTTGGGCTTGAGCAGCCCGACGCCGAGCACGTTGAAGACCAGGCCGAGGAAGAACGCCCGCCGGCTGCCGGCGGCGAGCAGTGCATTGCCGATCGTGATGAGGATGCCGCCGCCGAGCACCGCGAGCTGCCCGCCGACCAGCCGGTCGGCGATCCAGCCACCGAGCAGCGACAGCAGGTAGGTGCCGCCGAAATACAGCCCGACGATGGCACTGGCATTGCGGTCGCTGAAGCCGAGGCCGCCGCGGCCGCTCGCGGCGACCATGAACAGGATCAGGATCGACTGGATGCCGTAGTAGGTGAACCGCTCCCACATCTCGGTGAAGAACAGTGTCGCCAGTCCGCGCGGATGGCCGAACAACGTCGGTCCGCCCGTCGCGCTGCTGCTGCGCGTGTCGATGTCAGCTGTACTCATCATCCCCCGCCCGGTGTTCTTGTTGTGCGCCTGATCGTGCGGTCGCGGCGCTCACGACGTCGTGCTCGGCTCCTCCCCGGCAGCCGTCGGCGCCGGACGCACCAGGATGCGTGCCATGATCACTCCGGCTTCGTACAGCAGGTACATCGGCACGGCCATGATGGACTGCGAGACGGCATCGGGCGGGGTGATGAACGCGGCGACGATGAACACGCCGAGCAGCACGTAGCCGCGGATCGCGCGCAGCTTCTGCACGGTGACCAGGTTCATCACCACCAGCAGCACCACCGCCACCGGCACTTCGAACGCGGCCCCGAACGCGAAGAACAGGACCAGCACGAAATCCAGGTACTGCGAGATGTCGGTCATCATCGCCACGCCCTTCGGCGTGGTCGCGGCGAAGAAGTGAAAGATCGCCGGGAACACCGCGAAGTACGCGAACGTCATGCCGGTATAGAACAGCACGATCGAGGAGACGAGCAGCGGCAGCGCAAAGCGTTTCTCGTGCCGGTACAGCCCCGGGGCAATGAACGCCCACACCTGATACAGCACATAGGGCATGGCGCCGAACAGCGCGACGAAGAAGGCGAGCTTGAACGGCGTGGTGAACGGCGCTGCGACGCCCGTGGCGATCAGGCTCGAGCCCTTCGGCAGCATCTTCAGCAGCGGCTCGGCGAGCCAGGTGAACAGCTGGTTGGCGTACAGCGCGCACGGCACGAACAGGATGCCGATCGCCACCAGGGCACGGATCAATCGCTCGCGCAGCTCGAGCAGATGCGAGATCAGCGTGCCCTCGGCCAGACTGTCAGGCTCGGGGCTCATGGGGCTGCACGGGGTCAGGGGGCGCGGCGGTTGGGTGCGGCGCGGGGGCCGCAGTCGGCGGCTCGGCCGATGCGACCGGTTCCACCGTGGCTGCGGGCGAGGTGAAGTCCGGATAGGCCGTCTCGGCGTGCGCGGCCTGCGCGGCCGGATCGGCCTCCTGCGGCGCCGCGGGCGCCGTGCGGCGCCGCTCGTCGAGATCCAGTTCCTCTTCCAGCTGATCCTGGAACTGCCGCGCCATGGCGCGCGCCCGGCCGACCCAGCGTCCGACGCGGCGCACGACGCCGGGCAGCTTCTCCGGACCCAGCACGATCAGGGCCAGGACCAGAATGACGAGGATTTCGGAAAAACCGAAGTCGAACATGGCCTCTCAGCGCATGCCTCGGGCGCAGGGCGGGCGGGCGCTGGCCGCAGCCGGGCCGTCCGGACCCCTGATGCGCCGCGGGCCTCAGGTGTTGCGGCCGCCCTTGGAGGCCTGGGCGTTGCCCTTCAGCGATTCGGGGAATTCGGCGTCGGACCCGTCGGAGCGGATCTGCCGGGTCTCGGCGGTCGAGGCGGACCCTTCCTTGTCACCCTCGTTCATCGCCTTCTTGAAACCCCGCACCGCATGGCCGAGATCGTCGCCGATCGTGCGCAGCTTCTTGCCGCCGAAGATCAGCAGTACGACGACCAGGATGACCAGCAGGGTTTTGAAATCGAAATCCATAAGCTCTGGACTCCGCTTGCGCGAATAAGAATAAAGGAACGCTCAACGCCTCATCATAGGCCAATTGGCGCACACGGGCCGAGAAAGTTTCTGCGTACCCGGATCCGTGTAAACCGCAATGCGCGCCCCGGTTCGGCCCGGGCTCAGCTCTCCAGCCAGAAGGTCACCGGGCCGTCATTGACCAGCGCCACCTGCATGTCCGCCCCGAACGCCCCGCTCGCCACCGGCGTATGCCGGGACTGGGCCTGGTACACCAGGTGCCCGAACAGCTCACGTGCCGCCTCCGGCGGTGCGGCCGCGCTGAAGCCTGCACGGGTGCCCTTGTGCGTATCGGCCGCCAGGGTGAACTGCGGAACCAGCAGCAGCCCGCCGCCCTGCTCGCGCAACGAGCGGTTCATGCGTCCGGCGGCATCCGCGAAGATGCGGTAACCGAGCAGGCGCTCGAGCAGACGGTCCGCGGCAGCCCGGTCGTCCCCGCGGCGCACCCCGATCAGGGCCAGCATGCCCGGCCCGATCGCCCCCAGGCTCTGGCCCGCGGTGTGCACCTCGGCGCGGGTGACGCGCTGGATCAGGGCGATCACGCCGCTTTCGCCCGGCTGGCGTCCGAGGTGGCCGCTCCGATAAGATCGGAAACTGCTTTGCGCACTTGGCCGGAGATCACCATGTCGGAACTTTGGCTGGATTCGTGTGTGCGTTCGGGTCGGCGGCTCGCCAGGGTGGCGGCCTTCGGGGTGTGCGCCTTGCTTGCGGCACCTGCGCTGGCCCAGCAGCCCCCGGCGGGCAACGCGCAGCAGGGCAAGATCATCGGGTA
>JAKADE010000629.1 GCA_021820785.1 Pseudomonadota bacterium | reverse complement strand
CGCGGCGCACCCGGGCCCGAGCGGCCCGAAGCCGGCGGTGCAGCCGGCGCACAAGGCCCCCGCCGCGCCGCCGAGGACCCCATGAGCGCCTCCCCGGGCGGAGCCATCTTCAAGTCGGTGCTGTTCGCGCTGCTGCTGACGCTGCTGCCGCTGCCCTCGTGGCTGGCCGTGGCCCGGCCGGACTTTCTGGTGCTGGTGGTGTTCTACTGGGCGATCCAGACCCCGCGCAGCGCCGGCATCGGCCTCGGCTGGGCGTGCGGACTGCTGCTCGATGCCTTCCAGGGACCGGTACTCGGCGAGCACGCGCTCGCGGTCGCGCTGGTGGCCTACCTCGGCGTGCGCGAACACCAGCGCATCCGCACCAAGCCATTGGTGCAGCAATCGCTGGTGGTGCTGGCCGTGCTCGCGCTGTACCAGTTCGTGCTCTGGGCGATCGACGGCTGGAGCGGACATCCGCTCACCACGCCGCTGCGCTGGGTGCCGGCGTTCACCGGTGCGCTGGTGTGGGCACCGCTCGCCGGCGTGCTCGCCCGCACCTACCGTCCCCGCACCTGACGGTCGCCCCTGGAGGCATGCCCCCCGTGCGGATCAAGGATCACTGGCGCGAGCAGCGGATGTTCAACCGCCGTGCGTGGTTCGCCGGCGCACTGATGGTGCTCTCGGTGCTCGCCGTGCTCGGCCGCCTCTATTACCTGCAGGTCGTGCGCCATCACTATTACAACGTGCTGTCGCTCGACAACGGCGTGCGCACGGTCCCGATCCCGGCGGCGCGCGGACTGATCCTCGATCGCAACGGCGAGGTGATCGCCTCGAACCGCCCGACCTTCGATCTGGACCTGACGCCCGACGAGGCACCGGACCTGAAGGATGAGCTCGCGCACCTGGTGCGCCTCGGTCTGCTGCAGCAGAGCGACCTGCCGCAGCTGATGCGCACCATCGCCTCGCACGAGCGATTCGACACCTTCCCGATCCGCCTCGACCTCTCGGCCCACGAAGTGGGACGTTTCGCGGTGCGCCGCTACGAGTTCCCCGGCATCGACATCAATTCACGCCAGGCGCGCTGGTACCCCTTCGGCAAGCTCGCCGTCGACGCGGTCGGCTACGTCGGCACCATCAGCGCCAGTGAGCTGGCGCACCTGAACCCCGCCGAATACGCCGGCACGGCGGTGATCGGCCAGACAGGCGTCGAGGCCACGTACGAGAAATATCTGCACGGCACCAACGGCTACCGTCAGACCCTGGTCGATGCGCTCGGCCGGCCGGTGCGCCGTCCCGGGGTGCTCGGCAAGGAGCTGCACTTCAAGGCGCCGGTCCCGGGTGATGACGTCGTGCTCTCGCTCGACCTGAAGCTGCAGCGACTCGCCGAGCAGCTGCTCAAGGGGCAGGACGGGGCGGTCGTGGCCATCGATCCGTGGACGGGCGATGTGATCGTGATGGCCAGCTCCCCGGCCTTCAACCCGAACCTGTTCGCCCGCGGCATCACGGAGAAGGAATACCGCGCGCTGATCGATGACCCGCGCCGTCCGCTGTTCAACCGCACGCTGCGCGCACAGCTGCCCTCGGGCTCGACGGTCAAGCCGGCGCTCGCACTGGGAGCGCTGACGGACGGCGTGATCGACGCCCACCAGCAAGTGCTCTCCGGCTACGCGTACCACCTGCCCGGCAGCGGTCATCTGTACCACAACGCCAATCACGAGTACTGCGGCGAGATGACGATGCGCAAGGCCATCATCATGTCGTGCGACGTGTACTTCTACCGGCTCGCCCACCTGATGGGCATCGACCGGATCTCCTCCTGGCTGCCGCAGTTCGGATTCGGTCATCGCACCGGCATCGACATCCCCGGGGAAGACCGCGGCCTGGTGCCCTCGCGCGCCTGGAAGCGCCGGCAGTTCGCCAACCCGGCCCAGGGCGAGTGGTTCCCCGGCGACACGGTGATCCTCGGCATCGGTCAGGGCTACTTCCTGGTCACGCCGCTGCAAATGGCGCACTACACCGCCATGCTCGCCACCCGCGGGCTGAGCTACGAGCCGCGCCTGGTGACGGGGCTGCGCAATCCGCGCACCGGCAAGATCCACTGGAAGCGTCCCGTGCTCGATGGGAACCTCACCCAGATCAGCCCCGCGGCCTGGAAGGTCGTGATCAAGGCCATGGTCGGGGTGACCACCGACCCGAAGGGCACGGCGTACTGGGAGATGCACAACAGCACCTACCCCATCGCCGGCAAGACCGGCACGGCGCAGCTGGTGCGCGAAGGCGCCAAGGGCTACGCCAACGAAGGGTCGTATCATGCGGACAAGACGCTCAAGCAGCTGCGTGACGATGCCTGGTTCATTGCCTTCGCGCCGGCCAACGCGCCGCGGATCGCCGTGGCGGTGCTGGTCGAGCATGCCGGCTGGGGCTCGACGGGCGCGGCCCCGATCGCGCACAAACTGATGGACGCGTACCTGCTCGGTCCCGACGGGAAGCTCCTGGCACACCCCGGGCGCGGTCCGTTCTCCGAGCCGGCGCACCTGCCGCCGCGCGTCACGCGCGGCGTCGATCCACACATGACGCCGGAACAGCGCGCCGCCGCACCATGATCCACGAAGAGTTCTCGACGGATTCGCGCACGCGCCGCACGCTGAGCGGGGCGGCCCGCGTACTGCTCGCGCTGAAGGTCGACGGACCGCTCGCCGTCGGGCTCGCGCTCACGGCGGCTTTCGGCCTGGTCGTGCTCTACAGCGCCTCGGCCGAGAACACCTCGATGCTGGTGCGCACCGTGCTGCGCCTGGTGCTCGGCATCATCATCATGCTCTCCGTGGCACGCATCAGCCCGAAC
>JAKADE010000628.1 GCA_021820785.1 Pseudomonadota bacterium | reverse complement strand
TCGAGTGCGCCCCAGATGCGGCCATTGCAGAAGATTCCGTGCACCAGGAGCACGGGTCTGACGGGCGCATCGGGCGCCTGGCCAACGCCGTTCCGTCGGGGACGAAGCGCGCTCATGGCGAGCACTGCCCGCACCCACGCGACGCATTCGCGCATCATCGTGCGTGCCCCCGGGCGTAGACCGTCGGCCCGTGAGACCCAGCGGGCGCGCCCGTAGGAGATCACGACCGGCAGCGCTTGCAGCAGCAGAAAGACGAACAGGCCGGCGGCGGCGGTGCCGACGGTGCGCAGCGCCGTCGGCGTCGCCCAGATCCTCAGGAGCCCGACGGCAACAGCGCCTGAACAGAGCAGCTCGCACAGCAGCACCACTCGCCACAGGAGCGCCGCCATGGCCGGTCAGGGCCGGTGGACTCGACGTGCCACCAGCCGCTCGAGCCGCGTGAGCGCTTCGCTCAGGTGACGCGTCGTCGCCCGCGCCAATGCCGAGCGCTCGTGGAATGCGCTCGCGAACGTGCGCGAACGATCGTTCAGACACCGACGGTCGAGATCGAGCCCATGACGACGCAAGAGGGCGGAAAACGCATCAGCATGCGTGCGCAGGTCGCGCCGTGTGCGCTGGTAGGCATGCTCTGCCAGGGTGTGTCGGCCGCTGTAGCGGAACACGTTGGTGAAGAACATCGTCTCATCGGTGGCATCTGGCTCGAACAGAACGGTATCAGCGTGCGGGTAAGACTTGCGAAAGCTCGCCATGCCGACCTGCATGCGCGAGTGAATGAGCGTTCGGAACGTCTGGCCGAGCAGCATGTCGAGCCCTTCCTCCGCCAGTCGACGCCGAGGCTTTCCGCGTGAGGCATCGAAGGGAACGAGGGGGTTGATGCACAGGACGAAGTCACAGCCGGCATTGAGCGCCAGGGAGGCATACATGGTGCGCACCAGCGCACCGTCGACATAGTGTCGCCCTCCGATCTCGACCGGCGCGTACAGGCCGGGCAGCGCGGCGCTGGCGATGACGGCGCGGGAAATCGGCACCTTGGCATGGTGCGGATCGCCGAACACCACCGATCGGCCGGTGTCGAGGTCCGTGGCCACGACCCGCAATTCGGCGCGCAGCTGGCGAAAATCATCCGTGTGATGTGCGGTGGCGAACAGCGCGCGCAGGTATTCCTCGAGCGGCCGATTGTCGAGGGCTGCCAGTGGGATGAGTTTGGTCAGCGTCCCGAGGGTCGCCGGCCAGACACCGCGCGCCGGCTCGTCCATCCACTGTTTCGCACCGCTCAGCATCGCGCCGGGCAGGCGCGCGACCCGCCGCATGTACGTGCCGACTGCCGGTTGCAACAGCAGTCGCGGCGAGAACGGCACCAGCGCCGACTCGCCTTCGATCAGCACCGCGCCCATCCGGGTCGTATCGAACCCGTTGGCGAGGCTGGCGGCGAGCAGCGACCCGGAGCTGACTCCGACGTACATGTCGAAGTCCGTCAGATTGCGCCCGGTGATCGACTCCTGGATGGCGTGCAGCGCGCCGAGTTCATAGAACGCACCGAGCGGGCCGCCGCCCGCCAGGGCGATCCCGAATTTCCCTCGGCTCGAACGCCGGCGCAGTGCGGGCTCGAGCGTGAGCATCGCTCAGGGCGCGTGTATCGAGGGTGGGGCGCCTCTCGTACCGGCACCTCTGGCACTCGCGCGACGCCGCGTCGTCGTCCGGCGGGGCTGCGAGAGTTTGCCGATGTTCGCGTTGAGCGTATCGACGCGCTTGCTGAGCGCTTCGATCTCCTGGCCGCTCGGCACGCCGAGCTGGGTCAGCGCCCGGCGCACGCGGGTGCGGAACATCTTCTCCAGATTGTCCATCGCGTCGGAGGCCTGACCGCGCGCGGCGCTCACGCCCGCGCTGACATTCTCCTGCAGGTTCTCCACGACACCGCGTACGGCCCGAGTGGCGGTACCGCGCATCTTCTCCGTGAGCTGAGTGCCCTCGTTGATCAGCTCATCGAGCAGCTTCGGTGCGCCATTCTGCGCGCGGGCGACGGCGCCGAGACCGGCGAGCCAGATCTGGTGAACGGCTTCGGGCATGCGGGGCGGAGCGGCGCTCGCTTTGGCACGAGCGGGTTTGCGGGACTTTCTCTTCGCGGCCATGACGTTTCCCTCGGTTGACGGCTTGCGCCGGTTCGGACGTGCGTATTTGCCCTACTGGGTGTCGGCATCTGCCCGAGTACTCTAATCACCAGGTTTCCATCGCTGGATGCGTACTTGCCGAAGGCGCACATCATGACTGTGAAGAAAGTGAAGTCTCGGACCGCACACGAGTCGAGCGGAACGCGCGGGGCCAACGAGTTGAAGGCGCGGTGGGAGCGGCTGCATCGAACCGACCGCGAACCCTGGCCGGACGAGGCGCTGATTGCGCGCGAGGCTGCTGCGGCGCCGGCGTTCGCCGAGTGGCTGCGTCACTATGGCAGCGGCCGCAAGCTCGCCGCGGCGCTGCAGGCGGCCTGGGGTGCCTTTCACGCGGGCGAATTCGCCGCGGCAATCGAACAGGGCGCCCCGCTCGGGGCGCTCGGGGCGTGCGTGGCGAATCGGGCCGCGGCCGTGGAGTCCCTCTATACCGATGCCGGCAATGCCGAAGTCATGGAGTTGCTGCTCGCGGCCGTGGCGCGTGGCGAAGAGGCCGTGCAGATCCTGGCCGCACACGCCAATGCCCACTACACGCTGGCGCTGGTGCTCGGTCGATACAGTCAGCGCATCTCGATTCTCAAGGCCATTACGGACGGCCTGGCCGGCCGGGTGCGCGCCGAGCTGGAACGCACGCTCGAGCTCGAACCACAGCATGCCGAG
>JAKADE010000627.1 GCA_021820785.1 Pseudomonadota bacterium | reverse complement strand
TGCAGCGGCTCGGGCGGCCCGGCGAGGAGGCCTACATCGGCGCGGCCGTGGCGCTCGCGGCGCGCCGCGGCGTACCGCTCGTGGCCACCAACGACGTGCGCTTCCTCAAACGCGAGGACTTCGAGTCGCACGAGGCGCGGGTGTGCATCCACGAGGGGCAGCAGCTCGCCGATGCGAGCCGGCCGCGTCGCTACAGCCCCGAGCAGTACCTGCGCACGCCGCAGGAGATGGCCGAGCTGTTCGCCGATCTGCCCGAGGCGCTCGAGAACACCGTCGAGATCGCACGGCGCACCTCGCTGGTGCTCGATCTCGGCAAGCCGCGTCTGCCGCCGTACCCGGTGCCGGGCGAGATGAGCACCGAGGCGTTCCTGCGCGAGGAGTCGGCGGCCGGGCTGACGCGCCGTCTGGCGGAACTGGCCCGCGGCGGGACGGCGCCGGAGCCGGGCCCGTACCACGAGCGGCTCGGGCGCGAGCTCGATGTCATCTGTCAGATGGGGTTCGCCGGCTACTTCCTCATCGTCGCGGATTTCATCCGCTGGGCGAAGGGCAACGGCGTGCCCGTCGGCCCCGGCCGCGGCTCGGGCGCAGGCTCCCTGGTGGCCTACTGCCTCGGCATCACCGATCTCGATCCGCTGCGCTACGAACTGCTGTTCGAGCGGTTCCTGAACCCCGAACGCGTCTCCATGCCCGACTTCGACGTCGACTTCTGCATGGCCGGGCGCGACCGGGTGATCGAATACGTCGCGCACCGTTACGGACGCGAGCGTGTCTCGCAGATCATCACCTACGGCACCATGGCGGCGAAGGCCGTGGTGCGCGACGTTGGCCGCGTGCTCGGCATGAGCTACGGCTATGTCGACAAGATCGCCAAGCTCATTCCCTTCGAGCTCGGCATCACCCTCGATGAGGCACTGGAGAAAGAGCCGGAGCTGAAGAAGCTCTACGACACCGAGGAGGAGATCCGCACCCTGATCGATCTGGCCCGTTCCCTCGAGGGCCTGACGCGCAACGCCGGCATGCACGCCGGCGGCGTGGTCATCGCCCCCTCGGTGCTCACCGACTTCACGCCGCTCTACTGCGACGATGCAGGCGGGAGCCTGGTGACGCAGTTCGACAAGGACGACGTGGAGGCCGCCGGACTCGTCAAGTTCGACTTCCTCGGCCTGCGCACGCTCACCATCATCGACTGGACGGTCAAGGCGATCAACGCCAAGCGCGCCGAGCGCGGCGAGCCGCCGCTCGACATCGCCAAGATCCCGCTCGATGACGCGTTCACCTACGAGCGGGTGTTCAAGACCGCACAGACCGTCGCGGTGTTCCAGTTCGAATCCGGCGGCATGCGGCGGATGCTGAAGGATGCACGGCCCGACCGCATCGATGATCTGATCGCCCTCGGGGCGCTGTACCGGCCCGGTCCGATGGACCTGATCCCGGAGTACATCGCCTGCAAGCACGGCAAGAAACCCGAATACCTGCACCCGGAGATGCAGCAGGTGCTCGGCGTCACCCACGGGGTGTTCGTCTACCAGGAGCAGGTGATGCAGATCGCCCAGCGCCTGGCCGGCTACACGTTGGGTGGGGCGGATCTGCTGCGCCGCGCCATGGGCAAGAAGAAGCCCGAGGAGATGGCCAAGCAGCGCGGGGTGTTCCTCGCTGGCGCCACCGCGCGCGGCATCCCGGAGCCGACCGCCAACGCGATCTTCGATCAGATGGAGAAGTTCGCCGGCTACGGATTCAACAAGTCGCACGCTGCCGCGTACGCGCTGCTCTCGTATCAGACCGCCTACCTGAAGGCGCACTTCCCGGGCGAGTTCATGGCTGCGGTGCTCTCGGCCGACATGGATCACACCGACAAGGTGGTGACCCTGATCCGCGAATGCGCCGAGATCGGCCTTCAGGTGCTGCCGCCGGACGTGAATCACTCGCAGTACGCGTTCACCGCCGAGGGCCGCACCATCCGCTACGGCCTCGGTGCGGTGCGCGGCGTCGGGCAGGGCGCGGCCGAGGCGCTGATCGGGGAGCGCGAGGCGCACGGGGCGTTCGCGAATCTGGAGGATCTGTGCCGGCGGCTCGATCTGCAGAAGCTCAACCGCCGCGTGCTCGAGGCGCTGCTGCGCTCGGGCAGCTGCGATGCGCTCGGGCCGAACCGCGCCACGCTGATGGAGCGTCTGCCGACGGCGATGCAGCTCGGGGAGCAGGGCTCGCGCGCGAGCCGCGCCGGTCAGGACGACCTGTTCGGCCTCGCCGCACCCGAGCCGAGTGCACCCGTCGCGGCGCACGCGGCGGAACTGCCCGAGTGGCCGCAGTCGGTGCGGCTCGCCGGGGAGCGCGAGACGCTCGGGCTGTATCTGACCGGGCACCCGATCGGCGCATACGAATCGGGACTGGCGCGCCTGGTGAGCCACCGCATCGGGGATCTGATCGGCGAGCGGCCGATGCCCGGGGCGGAGCCTGCACGCGGGCGGGGCGGGCGCACCGTGACCGTCGCCGGGCTCATCGACGAGGTGCGCAAGCGCGGCCCGCGCACCATCCTCACGCTCGATGACAGCACCGGGCGCATCGAGGCGAGTCTGTTCGAGGAGCAGTACCAACAGTTCAAGGCGCTGATCAGCAAGGATGCGCTGGTGCTCGCCGAGGGACAGCTGCGTTTCGACGAGTTCTCCGACGGCTGGCGGATCGGCGTGCGGCGCCTGACCGACCTCGCCAAGGTGCGCGAGCAGCAGGCCCGGCGCATCGTGCTGAAGTGGCCCGAGTCCCCCGCGACGGCCGCGCTGCAGGGGCGTCTGGCCGAGCTGCTCGAGCGCTACCGGCCCGGGCCCTGCGCGCTCGTGGT
>JAKADE010000626.1 GCA_021820785.1 Pseudomonadota bacterium | reverse complement strand
TACTCGTAGATGCCGTGGACGAGCAGGGCGCGATCGCGCGCAGCGCCGCGGAAGCCCCCGAAATCGACGGCATCGTGCGCATCGCGGATGGCGCACACCTCACGCCCGGCCAGTGGGCCGACGTGCACATTACCGCGACGGATACTTACGACCTGCAGGCGCGCCTCGCCGCGCCGTAGCACCCGAGCGCATGCCGGGCCCGGGAGGTCCAGGCGGACCGCGTGCGACCGACTTGCTAGGATAGCCGGTACGAGGGGCCGCACGGCCGGCGGGTGCCGGAGGTGCGCGCTTCGCAACCCTATCAGCCAACGACGAGGGCATTCATGTCCCGCTATCGCGCACTGTTCCTGTCCGCCGCGCTCCTGGCCGCCGCACCTGCGGCGTTCGCGCACGGCAAAGCGGCTGCAGCCGCCCCGGCCGCCAGCCAGAACCCCGAGAAGTACTGGACGACGCCCCACACGGTGAGCACGCCGGGGCGCGTCGAGGTCGGCGGCCACGTGATCCGCTACACCGCCAAGGCGGGAACGCTCATCCTGCGCGACAAGGCGGGCAAGCCGACCGGCGAGATGTTCTACGTCGCCTATTTCAAGGACGGGGCTCACCCGGACCACCGGCCGATCGCCTTTCTCTACAACGGCGGTCCGGGCGGCAGTTCCGCACCGCTGCACATCGGCGCATTCGGCCCGGTGCGCGTGGTCACCCGCAGCCACACCCACACCCCGTCGGCGCCGTATCAGCTGGTCAGCAACCAGTACAGTCTGCTCGATGTCAGCGACCTGGTGTTCGTCGACGCCATGGGCACCGGCTTCAGCCGCATCATCGGCAAGGCGGACGGCGGAGTCGGAACGCCGAAGATGTTCTATGGAGTCGATGCCGACGGACAGGCCTTCACGCAGTTCATCACGCGCTTCCTGTCGCAGTACGACCGCTGGAACTCGCCGAAGTACCTGATCGGCGAGAGCTACGGCACCACGCGCTCGGCGGTCGTTGCCGGCATGCTGGAAAATGACGACAACATCGACCTCAACGGCGTCGTGCTCCTCTCCACCATCCTGAACTTCGACACGAGCATCGATCAGGCCAATCTGAATCCGGGAGTCAATCTGCCGTATGCGCTCGCCCTGCCGACGTACGCGGCCGTCGCCTGGTATCACAAACGCCTGGCGAATCCGCCCGCGCAGTTGCACCCCTGGCTCGATCAGGTGCAGCACTGGGCGATGGGACCGTATCTGGCGGCCTTGAACCGCGGCTCGGCGCTGCCGGCGGCGCAGGAGCGCGCGATCGCCGCGCAGATGGCCGAGTACACCGGGCTGCCGCAGGACTACCTGCTCAAGGCGGACCTGCGCGTGACGGGCCCGCAATTCGAGCAGGAGCTGCTCAGCGCCGAAGGCAAGACCACCGGCCGCCTCGATGCACGCTTCTCCGGCCCGACGCTCGATCCGCTTGCGGAATTCGCCGAGTACGATCCGCTGATCTCCGGCATCGGCTCGGCCTACGTGTCGGCGGCGAACGCGTACCTGCGCGACACGCTGCATTTCGGTGCCGGACACCGCTACGTATTCCTCTCCGCGAGCGTCGGCAACGACTGGAAGTGGCCGCATACGCCACCGGGCGCCGGCTCACCGGCACCCATTGCCCCGAACGTGTTGCCGGACCTGGCGACGACCATGACGCTCGATCCGCGGCTGAAGGTCCTGGTCAATGCCGGGTACTTCGACCTGGCGACGCCGTACTATGCGGCCGTCTACCAGATGCGCCAGCTGCCGATGCAGCCTGATCTGCAGAAAAACGTCGAGTTCCGCTTCTATCACACCGGTCACATGATCTATGTTCGCCCGCAGGGCCTGGCGCACCTGCACGCGAACATCGCTCAGTTCATCCGTCAGACCGAGTGATCGCGCAGCGGCGGGGGCGCCCAGGCGTCCCCGCCGCTATACTTTTCCCCATGGGACGAGATCCGTCGGCGGCGCTGAGCGACTCGGCACGGGGCGTCAGCTACGCACTGATCGCGGCCCTTCTGTTCGGCGCCAGCACCCCGTTTGCCAAAATGCTGCTGCGCGCGACTGCCCCGGTCACGCTGGCGGGTCTGCTGTATGGTGGCAGCGGCGTCGGACTGTCGGTGTGGATCGCGCTGCGCGCAGCGTGGCGGCCCCGTCGGCAGCGCGCCGGCGGCTGGCGCGCTGCGGAGCTGGCCTGGCTCGGCCTGGCGATCCTGGCTGGCGGAGTCATCGCGCCGGTCCTGCTCATGAGCGGCTTGCGGCAGATTCCCGCCGCGAACGCCTCGCTGCTGCTGAACCTCGAGGCAGTGTTCACCGCGCTGCTCGCGTGGTGCGTCTTTCGCGAGAATGTCGACCGCCGCATCCTCCTCGGCATGGTCGCGATCGTGCTCGGCGGCGCGCTACTCGCCTGGCCGGCGCAGCTTCAGCTGCGCGGCGGTGCGCTGTGGATCGCTGCGGCGTGCGCCTGCTGGGCGATCGACAATAACCTGACACGCAAGGTATCGAGCGGCGATCCACTGCAGATCGCAGCCCTGAAGGGCCTCAGTGCCGGTGCGGTGAATCTCGGCCTCGCCGCGCACCTGGGCCTCGGCTGGCCGGCCCCGGCGCTGATCGGTGGGGCTGCGCTGCTCGGCTTCGCCGGCTACGGGGTGAGTCTCACGTTGTTCGTGCTGGCACTGCGCAGCCTCGGTACGGCGCGCACCGGCGCGTATTTCGCCACGGCGCCGTTCATCGGCGCCGTACTGTCACTGCTCGTCTTTCGGCGCCTGCCGACGCCGGCACTTGCGCTCGCCGCACTGCTGATGGGCCTTGGTGTCTGGCTGCATCTGACCGAACACCAT
>JAKADE010000625.1 GCA_021820785.1 Pseudomonadota bacterium | reverse complement strand
GTGCTTGGCGTGGCGGCCGACGTCAGCACCGCCGCCGGCTGTCGACACCTCATTGACACCGTCGCCGACGTCGACGTGCTGATCAACAACATGGGGATTTTCGAACCGAAGCCCTTCGGTGAAATCCCGGACGAAGACTGGCTGCGCTTTTTCGAAGCGAACGTACTCAGCGGAGTGCGCCTGGCGCGGCACTACGTCCAGGGCATGCGCGCGCGAGACTGGGGCCGCATCGTGTTCGTCTCGAGCGAGTCCGGCCTGCAGATCCCCACCGAAATGATCCACTACGGCGTGACCAAGACGGCGCAAATCGCGGTCGCGCGCGGGCTCGCCGAGACCCTCGCCGGCACCCACGTGACGGTCAACAGCGTGCTGCCCGGCCCGACGGCCTCCGAGGGCGTCGGACGGTTCGTCGAAGAACTGGCGCGCTCGGCCGGCAAGGACGTCGCGAGCGTGGAGCGGGATTTTTTCGCCACCGCCCGCCCCTCATCGATCCTGCAACGCTTTGCCACCGTGGATGAAGTTGCCGCGCTGATCGCCTACACGTGCAGCACGCAGGCCTCGGCCACGACGGGCGCCGCGCTGCGCGTAGACGGCGGTGTGGTGCGCGCGATCGCTTGATTCGGCAACATCGTCACGGACCGGTTGCGCGCCGGCTCGCATCTGCGCACAGCTCCCTGCGCCGCAGCGCGAGACGGGCGGCGGCGCGGACTCCCGTGCACCACCACCCGATATGACACGATCCGCGCACGCGGCAGAGACCGCTGCGCGCGTCGTGAATCGCCGACAGCCGGAATCGACGGTATTCAGCGGAAATTCAGCCCCGGCCCCGATAATCGGGACCGTCGTCTCGAACCGAGGAGTCCGTTGATGAAATTCCGCACCGCGATGCTGATCCCTCTGGCTCTGTGCGCGATGACGGGCCCGGCAATGGCCGGATCAGACTTCACCGGCGGTTTCCGCAATCTCGACCCCTACGTCGGCGCGAACATCGGCCTGTTGCGCTACGACGAGAGCGGCGCGCCGGGCTTCTCTCCGAGCGCAATCATGTTGCGTGCCGGTGTGCCGCTGAACCCGTATCTGGCCATCGAAGGCCGGCTGGGCACGGGGCTCTCCAGCGATCAAAGCAATGGCGGCTCGGTCAGCGTCGGCACGTTTGGCGGAGCGTATGCCAAGGGCTCGGTGGCGCTCGGTCCGATCTTCTCGCTGTACGGCGTCGCCGGTATTGCCACGGTCAATCTGCACCGCAACTTCCGCGATGGAAACACGACGGACACTGGACTTTCCGCCGGCGTCGGTGGAGACGTACAGTTGCAACGAAGCCTGGCGCTGAATTTCGAGTGGACGTATCTGCCCGGCGGCAGTGACGCAGGACATTCCTACGATTCGGCTCTGTTCTCGGTCGGCGTGAACTACGCGTTCTGACCGAGAACCCGGTTCGATGTCGCAGCATGGTGTGCTGCGGCATCGAACCGGCCTCAGTGCGGACCCGATCGTCGCTTCGCGTTGCGCCCGCCGCGCCGATTCTGCGCCCGACAAGCACTGCTCGGGCCTTCCCCGCAACGTTCGGAGTGCCGCCCCGATGAGGTGACTGCCCGCGTGATCGTGGCGCCCGAACAATACACGCTCTCGCCAAAGTGCCCCGTTTGCCCCGAGAACAGCTGGCGGCACGATACGGTGACGGGCTGACCGGCATGGGCACTGCCGGCGGTGCCGGCCAACTGGATATCTTGGATATCCGTCTTGCCCAGCCACCAGTCGGATACCGGCTGCGGCCGATGCAAATGCAGATAACTGAAGGGCATCACATAGCCCATACCGAACAGGCAGCAGTTCAGGAACGAACCGGTGCGTATCGTGCCCTGCAGGGTCACCCGCGCCGGCAGGTGCAGAACCGGGTGAGTCCGGTGCGCAGGGCGCGGCGCGGACGATCCGGCAGCAAAAAGGCTCCGTGGCGTTCCGTGCCACTCAGGCTCGCCCGACTGTGACCAGTCATTGGTCCGGATGAGCTTCGCACACGCCGCCGCGAGGCCCGTGCGCTCGAAGGGCTCAGGATCCTGCCGGACTGCTCGACACGCCCGGGTACCGCGGACCATTCTCAGACACTGTACGTAGACCGCCAGACCCACCGCCGTCTTCAGCTTCTGGGCCGGCGCAACCCGTAGACATGAATGCCATGCACCCACCCCCAATACGTGGTGTCGCACGGCGTACTGCAGTTCAGCATAGAACGCTGCGAGGTAGCGGCAGTCCAACTGCCGGGTGAGCAGTTTCATGCCGCTCCACTCCGAGCGCTCCGTCGTACCCTCGCTACTGCCGTCCACCGGCACCGATTGACCGGCCAGACTGCGACACTGCATCGCCCGCGCCGTGCGATACGCTGGTGCGACGATATAGCGAACATACACAGGATTCGACACCGGCACGGAGCGCGCCGCGTACGCCGTGGAGCAGACCGAGACCCAAAGCACAACCGCGCACACTCGTAAACGCATCAGGCCTCCCCCGCCATTGGCGCTGTCTCATCGGGTTGCCCCGCTGCGCAGCCCTGGTGCGCCGTGGGCGCAGATTGCACGTGCGCGGCCCGGGAAGCGCTGCGGCCTGCCACAAATGCCATGGCCTCCCCGACGATTTCCGGGGGAAAGCCGACTCGCGCCAGCAAGCGCAATGCGTTGCCCTCAGTACAAGGCCCGGGCCGCAGTACGTAATCAAACAGAGCGTCGAGATCCGGTCTTTCCTGAAAATGGTACAGGTCGAAACGGTCCGCGAGCAGCGCCTGCAGCTCCACATCGTGTGTCGTCGCCAGCACCACCGAGTGAACACTCAGCGCATGGAGCACGGCTT
>JAKADE010000624.1 GCA_021820785.1 Pseudomonadota bacterium | reverse complement strand
CCGCTGCAGCCCCTGTACGAGTTCGGCTACGACCAGGTCGCACTCACAGGCGGGGCGCTGAAAGCGCAATACGACTTCATCCACGCACACTATCTCGCGCTCGACAACGACCGGCTGCTGCAGGTGTATCGGGAACACGCCGGACTGCCCGCCCCGGGAATCGACATGGGCGGCTGGTACGGTGCGGATGGGTTCATCCCGGGCCATGCGTTCGGCCAGTACGTATCGGGGCTCGCCCGCATCGGTCGCTGCACCGGCGATAGCGCCTGCCGTTCGAAAGTGCACGAGCTGGTGCGCGGATTCGCTGCGGCGCTCGACGCAAACCCGGTCCCCTACGCCGGGGAGGGCGCCTGGAAGATGTGGCCGGCGTATGTGCTGGACAAACACATGATCGGACTGATCGATGCCTGCCGCTTGAGCGGCATGCCGCAGGCGCGAGCGCTCATCCCGCGAGTCATCCAGGGCGCGCTGCCCTACATCTCCCCGGTCAGCCGCGACCGGATCGGGGTGAAAAATCCCCCCTACGACGAGACCTACATCGTCTCGGAGAACCTGTTCACCGCAGCGCACCTGACCGGCGAGCGGCGCGTGCGCGACCTGGCTGTGAAGTACCTGCTCGACAAACCGTACTTCGATCCGCTCGCGCGCGGGGAAAACGTGCTCGCCGGCCGCCAGGCCTACAGCCACGTCATGGCGTTGAGCTCCGCGGCCATGGCATATCTGGAGCTCGGCGAACCGCGCTACCGAGAAGCGATCGTCAATGGCTGGAAATTCCTCGGTGAGCAGAGCTTCGCCACCGGCGGCTGGGGACCGAACGAGCTGTTGATCGCCCCAGGCAGCGACGCGCTGTATTCCAGCCTCACCACCACCGCCAATCACTTCGAGACGCCCTGCGGCACCTACGCGACGATGAAGCTCGCGCGCTACCTGCTGCGCTTCACCGCCGATGCGCGTTACGGCGACGGGCTGGAGCGGATCATGTGGAATGGCCTGCTGGCAGTGCGTCCGCCGGACTCCAACGGCAACTCCCCGTACTACTCGAGCTACAACCCGGGGGCGAAGAAAGTGTTCTACCCCCAGAAATGGCCGTGTTGCTCCGGCACTTTGGTCCAAGGTGTCGCGGATTACGTGCGCAACATCTACTTCCACGCCCCGCGTGCACTCTACGTCAACCTGTTCACGCCTTCACGCGTGCGCTGGCGCACCGGCGGACGCGCCGTCACGGTCACACAGGAGACTGATTACCCGAGCGCCGAGTCGGTCACCCTGAAGATCGAGACGACGGCGCCGGTCGCATTCGCACTCATGATCCGCATCCCCGGCTGGCTCGAGGACGATGCCGAGCTGCGCATCAACGGGCGGGCGGTCTCGGTGGCAGCGCAGCCCGGAACCTTCGCGGCGTTGCGGCGCACGTGGCGTGATGGGGATCGCGTGGAGCTGTACCTGCCGCAGCGTCTGCGCACCGAGCCGATCGACCGTGCACACCCTGACACGGTCGCGCTGCTGCGCGGACCGATCACTTACAGCGCACTGAACTTCGCCGGTCCCGGCACGCCCGTGCCGCGGCTGCACCTGCCGGGCGTAACGCCGGTCACGGGCTTGAGCGCGACCTACCGGCAGCGTCACGCGGAACAGGAGCTCCTGTTCGTGCCGTTCTACCAGATCCAGAATGAGACCTACGATGTCTACTTCCAGCGGGCCTGAGCATGCGCGCGTCAGCGCGCGCTACTGGATCGAGACGGCCCGACCGCTCGAGGTGGCAGCCGCGACCATGGCCGGCGAGCAATCGACCGGCACTTTCGTGCGCGTCGCCGGCGAGACCGATGCACTACGTGAGCGCTTCGCCGCCCGTGTGGAGCAACTGACGCCATTGGACGAAGTCGACGCCCCGTCGCTGCCCGGCGCGTGGCAACCGAGCGGCGGTAGCGGCCGTTGGCGCACTGCGGAAGTGACGCTCTCCTGGCCGCTGCACAATTTCGGCACCTCGCTGCCGAACCTGCTCGCCACCGTTGCCGGCAATCTCTGGGAGCTCAACGCGTTCTCCGGGATGCGTCTACTCGATCTGACGCTGCCGGCGGAATTTCTCCGCGCATATCCCGGCCCGCGGTTCGCAGTCTCGGGGACGCGCGCGCTGAGCGGGGTGCACGGCCGGCCGCTCATCGGAACGATCATCAAGCCGAGCGTGGGTCTCTCGCCGGCAGAAACGGCGGCTCGGGTCGCTGAACTGGCTGCGGCCGGCATCGATTTCATCAAAGACGACGAGCTGCAGGCCGACGGTCCGCACTGTCCGTTCGAAGCGCGATTCGGTGCCGTCATGCACGTGTTGCGTGAGCATGCCGAGCGAACCGGGAAGCGGGTGCTCTACGCAGTGAACATCACCGGCGAGATCGACCAGATGCTGCGCCGACACGAGCGTGTCATCGCCGGGGGCGGTAACTGCGTGATGGTGAGCTTGCACAGTGTGGGCCTCGCCGGGCTCACCGCCCTGCGCACCCACTGCCAAGTCCCGATCCATGGACACCGCAACGGCTGGGGCTTGCTCGGCCGCTCGCCAGCCATTGGCGTGATCGTCCCGGCATGGCAGAAGCTCTGGCGGCTCGCGGGCATCGATCACGTCCACGTCAACGGACTCGACAACAAGTTCTGCGAGAGCAACGCGTCAGTCATCGCTTCGGCACGCGAGTGCCTCACGCCGATGTTTGCCCCGCCCGCCCCCGGCTGCCAGATCATGCCGGTGTTCTCCTCGGGCCAGACCGCGCTGCAGGTGCCGGGCACGTGGCAGGCACTGGGCTCGGTGGATCTCATTCATGCCTGCGGTGGCGGCATCATCGGCCACCCGGG
>JAKADE010000031.1 GCA_021820785.1 Pseudomonadota bacterium | reverse complement strand
CGCGAGCCGGCCCGGCCCCGGCGGCGCGATCGGCGGCCGCGCGTTCGGCCCGCGCGGCCACCCGCGCCCGATAGCGCTCACGGATCCGTTCGGCGACCTCGCTGCGCTCGCCCCGCCGCTCGGCGCTGATCGCGGCACGGGGCAGCCGGGGCAGCGGTTCGCGGTCGATACCCTGCGCGGCGAGACTGCGCGCATCGACGCGCACCTCGAGCTGTGCGGCCTGCAGGTGTTCGTTGACCAACTCCGCCCAGCGCTGGCGGAGCGCGGCGAATTCCGCTCGGCCCGACGGCAGCCCGAGTTCCGCCCGTACCGTGCCGTTCATGTCCAGACCCGCCTTGGGCCCGAATCCCTCGCGACGCACCTCCCGGGTCGACGTCAGCAAATGCGCGTGGAAGTTGCGCGGATCGCCGAACGGACGCGGCGCGTGCACGGCCAGGTCGACCGCGACGCCGTAGCGCTCGGCGATCTCGTGCGAGAACGTACGGGCAAGCCTCACGCGCGCAGCGGCAGACAATTCTGCCGGCAGTGCAACCATGTACTCGCGCGCCACCCGCGAGTTCTCCCGCGACTCGATGCGTTCGGCGGCATTCCAGAGCGAGGCTCTGTCCCGGGCCCACTCCGGCGGCGCTCCGAGCCGCGCCGGCAGCACGATCTCCTTGTGCAGCACGTCGCGGCGGTTGCGGTGATCGTACAGCGCGCCAGTGCGCTCGTTGCGGATGCGCTCTCCGGCGCGATACGCCGCTGAGGCCGGCGCGTTGCGCCCGCTCGAGCGCGACACCGTGTTGATCTGCATGTGAAAGATCGCCATCGCCCACCTGCACTGGCCGCACGACGCCTCAGACTGCGCGCCGCAGCCTCACGCTCAGCCACCTCGCCGACGCGGCGGTCTTCAGGAAGCCCTCCAGATCGGCGAGCTGCTCGATCTGCGCGGCCAGTACGGCCGTCTCGGTGACATGCTGCTCGCTGATGTGCAGCGAGCGACGCGCGCCGCGGGCACCGCTGCCGAAGCCTCCAGCGCCATCCCGCCCGCGCGAGACGCTGCGCCGGATGACCTCGCGCTCGCCGATCAGCCGGGAACAGAACTGCGCGGTGCCGCCGCGCTCGCTGGCCGAGCAGCGCAGGATCAGCGAATTGCCGCAGTTCTCGATGATCGTCTGGGCATCACCGGGCCCGTAGAGCGCACTGACCTGCGCGATCGACTGCATGCCGAGGACGCACCGTCCGCCGAACTTGCGCAACCGTGCAAGCGCATCGCGCAGCCCGTCGATGGTCCCGAGTGCGTCGAGTTCATCGACGATGAACCACAGCCGCTGGTCCCCCGGCGGACCGTTCATCGCCTCGAAGATCGCCAGACGCATCCAGCTGGCGATGAGGGTGCGCAACGCGGCGATCTGCCCGGCGCGGTACGGCAGAAACAGCACGCCGCGCCCGGCGCGCACCCACTGACGCACCGAACACTGCGGAGCGACCTGCCGGCATACGTGTTCGAGCGCTGCGGTACACGCCGCCGCGACCGAGCGGATCGAGCCAAACATGCGCGCGTTCTCGGGCTCGAGAAACGGCTGCGCCGGTGTTCCGCCGAGCAGGGCCCGCAGTTCCGCGGCCGGCGCGATCGCGATCAGGTGCCACAGCTGCTCGAGATCGGCGCTGCTGTCCTGAGTGCGCCGCAACAGGCTCGCCAGGAACGTGCGCGCATACCCGCGCCACTCTCGCGCCGAAGCATCCTCGCCGGCGGCGATCAGGCTGGCGGCGAGCTGATCCGGATCTTCCGGCGCGGCGAGCTCGGCAAACGGATTCCACTTCAGCGCGCGCGGCTCGAACGGATTGAGGATGACGTCGCCGCGTGCGCGCGCATGGAAACGGCCGAGGTACCCGCCGTCGGGATCGGCGATGACCGCCCGGTCCCCGCGCGCGAGCAGGGCCGTGAGCAGCTCGGCGATGGCGGTCGATTTGCCGGTGCCGGTGGTGCCGATCAGCTTGAAATGTTTGGTTTCTTCCAACGGCGCGAGCGGCACGCCGGCCAGGGTGATCCCGGCGCGCAAGCGGGGCCGCCGTGGCGCGCGCTCCAGGCGCGCACCTCGGCAGTAGCGGTCCCGGGGCGCGCGGCGCAACACCCGCACGAGCGCCATCGAACCGAGCCCCGCGAGCAGCGCGGCAACGGCTGGCGGCACACCGTGAAGGCCCGTCCAGCCGGTCACGGTGCCTTCACCAGCAGGAAATTGCCGTGTGCTCCGAACACCGGGCCGGTGCGCTGCACGCGCACGCAGAGCCGGCCGCGCGCGCCGCACCGGCGCAATTCGACCGAACCGCCGTACCTGCGCAACCGCCTGACGTCCGCGGCAAAGAGCGCACGACGAACCCGAAGCGCATCGATCTGCGCCGCAGTCGGCACCAGCAAGTGCACCGCGAGAACGGCCGCCGCGGCGCTGGCGAGCGCGGCCGCGACACTCCAGAACGCCGCGCGCATCCCGACTGCGCGGCGCAGGCCGAGCAGCTGCGCTCCGGCTTCGCCGGCCTCGGCGCTCAGCTCGAGGAACGCTTCGCGCGCCGCCTGTGCAACTTCGGCGCGCACACCCCGCTCAAGCGACTGCAGCTGCCCGCCGAGCTGCGCGAGCGTCTCGGCGGCGAGGCGTTGCTGCGACTGGACCGTCTCGAGCAGCAGCCCCACCTCGAGCGGATCGGACATCATGCGCGCCTCACTCATGACTCCATCCCTCCTCCGGCCCGAGTGCTGCGGCGGCCGGCCTCGCGCAGCGCCCGTCCCGGACAGCGGCCTGTGCACGCTGCGGCGTCAGCCGCACGCGCAGCCAGTCGGGCGTCGAGGCGAGATTCAGATACCCCTCGAGATCCGCCAGGCGCTCGAGCTGCGCGTCCATCACTGCCGGCTCGACCTGCCAGTGCTCCGACTCGCTCAGCGCCCCGAACAGCTCGCCCGGCCGGCGCGAGCGGCTGTGCACGGTCCGCACGACTTCCCGCTCGCCGATCAGACGCGAGGCAAAGCGCGCGGTACCGCCGTGCTCGCTCGCCGAGCAGCGCAAGATCAGTGAATTTCCGCAGTTCTCGACGATCGTCTGTGCCTCGCCGGCCCCGTAGGTACTGGACACCTGGGCAATGGACTGGAACCCGAGCACGCACCGACCGCCGAATTTGCGCAGTCGCGCGAGTGCATCCTTCAGTCCGTCGATCGGACCGAGCGCATCGAGTTCGTCCGCCACGAACCACAGCGGCGCGCCCCCCTCTGCGCCGTGCAGCGACTCGAAGATCGCCAGGCGCATCCAGGCCGAGATGCTCGAGCGCAGCGCGGCGATCTGACCGGCCCGATACGGAACAAACAGCACGCCCTCGCCCCCGCGCACCCACTGCCGGACCGACAGCGACGGTGCGCGCTGCTCGGCGACGTACTGCAGCGCGCCGACCGCCGAGCTCGCCACGGAGCGGATCGAGTCGAGCATGCGGGCGTTGTGCTCGTCGAAGAACGGTTGCGCGGGCGTCCCGCCGACCAGCAGCTTCAATTCCGACGCATCGGCCACGACCAGCAGATCGTAAAGCTGCGCCACGTCGGTGACCCCGGCGGCACGTGCCTGGGACGTGACGGCGCTGAACAGCGTGCGTGCATAGCCGCGCCAGCTGCGGTCGGCGCCCTGCTGATCGGGGATCAGCGCCAGGGCGAGCTGTTCGATGTCGTAGGGTGCATCGATCTCGGCGAACAGATCCCAGCGCCGCCCTCCGGGCTCGAAGGGACTGAGGATGACGTCCCCGCGGCGCTCGCTTCTGAAGCGACGCGCGTAGGCGCCGTCCGGATCGGCGATCACGGCGCGGTCTCCGCGCGCCAGCGCCCCTTCGAGCAGCTCCACGATGGCGGTGCTCTTGCCGGCGCCCGTGGCGCCGATGATCTTGAAGTGCTTCGTCTCATCGAGCCGCGTCATCGGGACTCCGGCGAGCGTCAGCGCACGCTGCGCCCGGTGGCCGGGCTCGGGAAGCGCCGCCGTTCGCAGCATTCGGTTGGCAGCCGATTCCGGCCGGGCGCGCACGACGGCCCCGCGGACATACTGCGCGCCAGACGCGGGCCGCCCGGCGGCCAACGCCCGTCCGGCGCCGTACCCGGCGACGAGGCTGGCGCCGAGGGCGCCGGCGACGTCCAGCGCACTGCCGAATCCACTCCAGGCGTGCATGGACGGGATGGCCAGCGCACTCGCCACCCCGATCCCGGCCGTGACCGCGCCGGCAAGCATCGGTGATGCCAGCCAGCGCATCACCGTCGCACGCGACTGCGCGAGCGCCACCCACATCGGAGCCTGGACACTGCCGTAGGCAATTCCGAGACCCGTCCAGCCGTGCGTCAGGCCGTAGATGACGTGCGCGCCCATCATGCGCTGCGCACCGGAGCACCGGTGGCTTCAGGGCCCGCACGCCCGCCCTGATGCGCACATCCGCTCCTGCTCTGGTGTGCCGGCCGCATGGCGGCGGGCCGGAACCAGATTTCGCGCACCGTGCGACGCTGCCGCTCCAGCCCGCACTGGATCACGACGTCGACCACCGCGTGCAGCAGGCTGTGAATGTCGCGCCGCGCCAGTGCTCGTCCGGCCGGATGCTGTTTGATCAACAGCACGAGCTGCTCGAAGGCGAGCTCGGCGCTCGAGGCATGCACGCTGGTGATCGAACCGGGGTGCCCGGAATTGACGTTACGCAGGTAGTCGAACGCCTCCTCGGCGCGCAGCTCGGCGAGCAGCACCCGATCGGGCTTCATGCGCAGGCAGGCCTCGAGGAGCTGCTTCGGGGAGACGCGCGAGAGTCCCTGGCCGTCCTTGCTGTAGAAGAGGCGCACGTGGTTCGGATGGGCGTCGAGCCTCAACTCCGGCGCATCTTCGATGGTGATCAGCCGCTCTTCGGAGGGGATTTCCGCAATCAGCGCCTTGGTCCAGGTCGTCTTTCCCGAACCGGTCGGGCCCGACACGATGATGTTGCGGCGGCTGTGCACGGCGAGGCGCAGGAACGCCTCGTACCGGTGCGTTTCGAGCAACCCGCGCAGTTCACGCTCGACGGCATCGCCAGGCCGACGGGCAACGCGGGTCTCACGCAGCGATCCCTGCCCGGAGAGTGCATCGATGGTCCACAGCGTATGCGCAGACCGCCGGATGTTGACGGCGACCGATCCGGCCGGGGTCACCGGCGGCATGGCAATCTGCACGCGCTCACCCCCTGGCAGCGCACCGCACAAGAGCGGATGAGACTCATCGATGCGCTGATGCGTATGGTGTGCCACCAGCTTCGCGAAGCGCCGGCACCACTCGAAATCCGCAGCCGGCAGCGGTTCGCGGCACCACCCGTCCCCGGTCTCGAGGAATGCCTCGCCCGGCCGATTGATGCACAGTTCCGTCAATCCCGGCCGCGCCAGCAATGGCTCGAGTACGCGCAGCGTCAGCTGCAACGCCGAGGCGTCTGGAGCGCCATCGCGCACCGCGGATGGCAGATCAGTGAGTGCGCAGTGCATACACGGACCTGAAGTCCACGTCGCGCGCGACCAGCACTTCGATGCGCTGTCCGTTGGGCACTTCGATGGTCGGGGGAATGTCTTCGGTTCCCCGCAGCGTATCGGCGAGCACGTTCTCCCCGGCACTCGGATCGAAGATCACGGCGTTTGCGGAACGCTGCACCTGAGACTGCACGAGTCCCGTGAGCGTCGAGACCATCAGCGCCGCACCGAAGCGCTGCCAGAAGTGCCGGTCGACCGTACCGGTCAGTCCGGAGCGGCCGAGCGCATCGGCCGCGGGAGAATCCAGGCGCACGATCACGCCCCCGGGGGTGCGGGCCTGGGTCCAGATGACGAACACCCGCGCCATCCCCTGGCGCACCTCACCGCGGGTCTGCCCGATCAGCAGCGTTCCGCGGGGCAGCAACACCACAGTACCGTCGGCACTGAACGTATCGGTCGAGGTGATGCAGATCGTCATGCCCGGCAGCGTCGAGTCGATCGCCGTCTCGAGGGTGCAATCGATGAACGTGCCCTTCGCGAGCAGCAACCGCTGCTGCGGCAGCACGTGCGCCCGGGTCGCGCTCATCCGCGTCGGACGCAGCAGCGCCTGGAGTCGCGAGCCGGACATTCTGCGGCGCGGGAAGTCGCGACGATGCCCGTGGAACGGGCGCCCCCCGGGACGCCGGACACCCGCTCGAGGTGCTGGCGGCGCCTCAATCAGCACCGCTCCGGTGAGTCTGCGCTCGCGCGCCGCGGGCGCGCGCTGCGGCCGGGTCGGTCGAGAGCCCATGGGCGAATGCGGCGGTCGCGGGGCCGTCCAGTGCGCCAGCACCGCGAGCGGTATGGTGGGGGCGTGCAGCCCGCCGAGGTCCTGGATTGCCGGCGTGAGGGGTCGGGGGGCTGGAATGACCCCGAGCGGCGGCGGGGCTCCGATGGGATCCGGCTGCCGCAGCGCCCCGTGCCGAACCGACACGTCGGAGTGCTCGTGCAACACGCGACTGTAGTACCAGGTCAGCATCGCTGCGGCGACCCCGATGGCCAACGTACCTGCCAACACCGCGTTCATGCGTGCCTGCAGGGAGCGCGTGCGAACGGCCAATGTCGGGCCTCGTTCACCGTTGACTGTCGCGTTCTCGCCGGCCGGTGTGTCCGGCCGGTCCGCTGCCCCACGGTGGACCCTCGCAGCGCTGCGCGCGCGCAGCCCGCGCAACCATGGGCCGAGCATCAGCGCGATCCTCCGCGTCGGGTGAGATGCCGCCCCCGACCACGCCTCACGCGCCACACCCGCGCGGAGATGGTCCCGGACGGCAGCCGGCGGCCCGAACCGGCAAATCCCTTATTCACGATGCAGCCGGTGAGCCGGCCGCGGCGCAGGATGAAACGCCGGGCGATGCGGTGAATGACCATCTGATCGCCGCGCATGTCGAAATTGACGACTGACTCGCTGCCACCGGCGTTGTACACGAACACCGCCGGCAGCGGCTCACGCGACGGGAACACCAGGTGCGTCTCGACCCCGTCGTCCCAGGCGGCCGTGGGCCGCAGCGCGCGCGGACCGCAATACCAGTAATTGGTGTTGCGCGCCCGCGCATGCTCGGCGCGGGACAGATCCCGGACCACGGCCGAGCGCTGCCGCCGGGCCGCCGACGCTCGCGCGCGCCTGTGCGGATACACGAACCGCAGCGCGTAGAGCGTCGTCTGCGGATATCCGGGCGTCGCGGAGCCGACTCGATAGCTGAAGACGTACGTGCGGCGGTTGGTGAGAACGGTCAGATCGGTCGCCACGTGCGCGGCGCGTGGCTTGATGAACAGGTGATTCGATGCTGCAGCGACCCGGATGGCCCTCGCGTCACCGACCCCCAGTCCGCGGAATCGCTCTCCGGGGGCAAACTGGAGGTCGATCTCGTACCCGGCCACGCCCTCGAGGTGGTAGATGCGATTGGCCGCATACCGCACGTAGCGGATCTGAGCCGCCGCAACCGGCATCTGCGCGGGGCGTGCCGTGCCGTGCCCGGCAGTCGCCGCTCCGGCGCGACCGGTCGCGAACAACACGACGAGGCCGCAGACCACCCCCGCCGATCGTGACCTGCTCACGGCTGCCTGCGCCGAGGCGACGCCGCACGCGCCGGGCCGAGCGTCTCGCGTTCCAGCTCCAGGGCCATCACCTCGAATCCGAGCGGATTCCAGCGGCGCGCGGCAGCGTGCGCCGGCGCACCCGTGAACCGGTAGCCGACCGTCGCAATCCACTGCCGGCGCCTGCGCACCGTGCCGCCGGGTTGGCGGGAGATGCGCTCGAAGCGCACCTGCGCCAGACGGCCGCCGCCGAGCGCGCGTCCGAGGAAACTCACTGCCTGGATGCGCACACCGACGCTGCTGCCGTCGCGATGCACATTGAGCGGGGAACGGGGATTGCCTCTGGCCCACCGCGCGTACAGCGCCTCGTTCAGGCGGCTCGAGTTGAACGCGCCGCAGTGCCGATAGTCGGCGGCGGCCATGGCGTAATCGAAGCGCTCGCAGACCGAGATGTAGCGCATCAGGAAATACCGCGCGATTGTCGTGCCGAACGTATCCCCGCCCCGGTACGGCGGCAGCACATCGACTGCACCCGTACGGGCATCGACCCGGATGAGATACGGCTCGACGCGCTTCAAGGGCATCATGGCCGCGATCGCCAGCGCGAGCGCGAGGACGCACAGGCAGGCACCGACGGCGACACGCCACGCGCGGCGCGCGCTCAACTGCGTTTGCAGTGCGCGCTCGGTGTCCCACGTCACGGCTTCCTCCAGATACCCCCGCAGTGACGGGTCGGCGCTCATGGCCGGGGGCTCCGGCTGGTGCGCGCGACAATCGTGGATACCGGTGCGTCTGCGCCGGCGTGCGGGGAAATCTTCAGCGGCCGGTTGATCGGCACCAGCCGTCCCGAGCAGCTCGGTCCGGACGCGCACCCGGCGAGCAGCATCATCAGGCACATCGCTCCCGCAATCCTCATGAGCGCCTCCGCAAAGCACTGTTCGCGACCGTTCACTCCGACTCGCCGGGCTGTGCCGCCTCGCGGCGACGCAGTCGCGACCGCGCCGCACCGCTCAGCGCCACGACGGCGCCGGTCGCCACGGGCGCAACGTAAGCTGCACCGGCCACGAACGGGCTGGCCGCGGTGCGCATCGTCCGGCTCACCAGTCCAAAGGTACTGAGCGCGATACCGCCGGACAGTCCAGCGGCGATCGGCATCACCTGGCGCATGAACAGGAACACCAGGACCGTCGCGAGCAGGAAATCGAGCGCATCGACCGTGTCGATTGCCGTACCGAGCGCCGCAGTCTCGGTCGCATAGCGCTGCACCAGGTGCAGCAGGAGCGCTGCAACCATGACGGTGAGGATGCTGATCAGCGCGTAATTGGTCAGTTGCGCCAGCCACGCCATGAACAGACGCCGCGTGCCGTCGAACAGCAGCGTCACGATGAACAGAGGACCGAGCGCAAGCAGCACCGAGAGCGCGACGCTCGAGAGCGCCAGCAGGAACATCGTGTACACGCACAGCAGTCCGACCAGCACCCACACCACCGCGCCAGCCAGATAGAAGCCCAGATCGCCACGCCAGACGCTGCCCTGATCGAACAGCCGTCCCGCGACCGCCCCGCCGGCGTTCCAGATCGCATCGAGCGTCTGGACGGGGTACGCCGCGCCGACGACCTGTGCGGCGAACTGGGACGGTGCCCGGTAGAAGGTATCGACGATCAGCGTGTTGTAGAGCCACAGGTGCACACCGACACCGAGCACGAGTGCCAGAGTGGCGATGCGCCGCAACCCATCGCCGAGCGGCTCGCGGATCCGTCCGCTGAGCAGCAGATACCCCCAACCGGTGACATAGACAGTTCCGAGGGCAATGAGCGCAGGCTCCAGGAGCATCGCCACGCGCGCCGTGGTCGCGCCGATGTAGCTCGAGAGCGCACCGTTGAGCCAATTCCAGAATGTGGCGAAAAATCCCATGACCGCTGCCTCTGACCCACCAGCGCCCCTCAGGGCGTCGGACGGAACCGTGTGGCGAAGTTGCCCTGGGCGGCGATGGCCGCCTCGCGTTCACGCTCGTGATCGATCCAGCGCTGCGCTTCGGCGGCCGCAAACAGCACCCGCAGCTTGGTCTGCTCGTTCTCGAGCATGGTCTGCTCCGCACCGATGCGCGCCGTGAGGTCGAGAATCGATTTCTGGTCCCGCGCCGTGCCGATCGTCGCAATCAGCTGCTTCAAGCCCGAAAACCTCGCACTGGCGTCACTGAGTGCGGACGCTGAAATCGCTTCGAGCAGCGCGGCGGTGCGCCGGTTGGCGACGAGTTGCTGCCGGGCGCTCGGCGAGAGGGTCTGAAGCTGCCCGGAACTGAGATAGGCGTGTGCGGCCATCGCATCGCGCACCGCAGCGGAAAGCCCCGGGTAGCTGCCGGGGCTGCCGGCCGCCGCAGCGCGCAGCTGCGCCCAGTTTTCCGGCAGGTAATTGCGGCGGATGCCGCCGAGCAGGTCCTGCATGCCGCGCGTGCCGCTCATGCCGCGCAACTGCGCCTCGGCGGCGCCGAACTCCTCCTGTTGAGTGGTGAGCGACTGATCGAGCGTCTGCAACTCGGCGCTCAGGCGCGCGACGGCCGCCACGTCGATCACCGCCCACTGGGCGCGCGCCACCGGCGCGACCGCAACGAGCAGGAGCCCCAGGGCACACAGTGTCGATCTCATGGCACTTCTCCGTTCGGTCACTCGGTGTCGGGTTGGGCGAGGAATGCCTCGAGCCACGCCTCCGGCGCCGCGCCGCGCTCACGCAGCAGCGCTTCGAGGCGGCGCAGACCACCGGCCCGGGCCGAGAGCACCTGCATTTCCGCCTCCAGCCCCGTGAGTTCGAGCCGGCACACCACGCTTTGCGTGCCCTGCTTGACGAGAAAGGCGCGCGCCCCCGGGGCGAGTTCGTCCTTGATCAGCGCGAACTCCCGGCCCGTCAGTGCGAACCCCTCGAGCAACTCCTCGCCGAAGGCGCTCGGGTTCGGGAAGAAAATCTTCGTCGGGGTCTGCTCGATGATCGTGCGGCTGATCCGGCTTGCGAGCACATCGCTCGCGCTCTGTGTCGCGAGCACCATGACGCCGTTGAGCTTGCGCCAGGTCTTCGGTCCGTCCTTGGCGAATTTTTCGAATACCGGATCCTCGATGAGCCGCCAGAACTCGTCGAGCCAGCACACCACCCGCCGCCCGTCGAGCAGCCCGCGCACCAGGTGCAGCAGGTACAGCGAGATCGGCACCCGGCAGCGCTCCTGATCCAGAAATTCGGTAATGTCGAAGCCGAACAGCCGGGCGCTCACGAGCCGCTCGGCGATCTGATCGACGGGATTGTCGAACACCCACGCATACTCCCCCCCGACGCTCTCGCACCAGCGTGCGAGCCGGGCGTGCACGCCCTCCGGTTCGGTGGCGTCCAGGAATTCCAGCAGTCGCGACAGCCGCCGCGCCGACGGATCGAGCGCCAGCGTGCCGCGCAGCGCCTGATCGAGGTCGCCGAGCTCACGCACCGAGAGCGGCGCGCCGAGCGGCGCCCGGGCGAGCAGTTCGAGCCACTCGTGCAGAAACTGCACGTTGGCTGCGGTGGGCGGCAACTGCAGCGGGTTGAACCCGCTCGGTGTGCCGCTGCGCAGCGGCAGATACGTGCCGCCGAGTGCGCGCACCAGAATTTCCAGACCCCGGTCCTTGTCGAGGATCACCTGCGTGGCACCCTGGCGCGTCAGCAGCGCGACGAGGAATCCGATCAGCGCCGTTTTGCCGGAGCCAGTCGGTCCGCAGATGAAGGTGTGCCCGGTGTCGCGCCGGGCGCCCTCGCCGGCCGCGGCATGCAACGAGAAGTGATACGCGGAACGCGCCCGCGTCTGCAGAATGGCGAGCGAGTCGCCCCAGTGATTGCCGACAGCATGGCCGGCCGGGAAGTTGTGAAACGGCGCGAGCGCGCAGAAGTTCCGGGACGTCACCGGGGCCAACCGCGGTCGCAGCGCGAAGTTTCCCGGCAGCTGCGCCCAGAATGCCGCCTCGAGGCCGAGGTCCTCCCGCGCCACGGTCATGCCGGTGTCGGCGAGCAGCGCACGGGCCCTGGCGAGCTGCTCATTGAACGCCTCGAGGCGCTGCGCGCCCGGCGCGGCCTCGACATCGGCCAGAACCTGCAGCGAAAAATGATGCTCGCCCATGACGAACTCATTACTGGTCAGCGCATCGAGCGCCTCAGTGAGCTCTTCGGCCTGCGAGCGGGAGAAGTCCCCGGCGTTCGCCATCCGGTTGATTTGCCGGCTGAGCAGCTGCTGGCCGCTCGCCCTGGACAGGAACACGAACGATTGGGTCAGTACGAAGGCGAACGGCGCGGCGAGCAGCGTGTCCAGCATGCCCGGCACGCTCGGACTCGGGTATTCCTTGATGCCGAGCATCGCACCGATACGGCTTGCATTGAGCAGCCGGTATTCGATCAGCTCGTTGCCGAAGAACACCCGTGACGTACCGAGCGCAGCATCGAGCGGGCCGAGGGGCAGCGGCACGCGCCGGCGTTCCCCGTCAATCAGCAGGGCAAGAAACTCCAGCGGCTCGGAGTACCAGCGGTCCGCCTCGCGGTAGCAGGTCAGCAGGTGGGGCTCGTAGCGCGACAGCGACGCGCTCAATGTCCGGGCTAGGCGTGCGCAGACTTCGAGCGCAGCGGCGAGTTCCTGCGCCCGGTCGGCCGCTCGAGTGCGCTCGAGCACCCGCGCCACCCACCGCTGTGCACGGCCCGGTGCCGGCCGGTACAGGATCGACACATAGAGTTCGTTGACCATCAGCCGCTCGGCGCTGAGGCGCTGCAGATAACGTTCGAGCAGCCGTCCCGCGAACTGCGCCGGCGCATCCATGGTCTGCACCAGGGGCGCGCGGCGGCGCACCACGTGGGTCCACAGCGCCACGCCCGGCTCGGAGAGGTTGCGCCACAGCACGTTCAGGCGTTCGTGCCAGCCGTTGATCTGGTCGGTGTCGGCGCTCTCGAAGCTTTGCCCGCCGAGTCGGAAGACCTGCAGATAATCCCCGTCGCGAGTCCGCAGCACCGCGCTCGCCACATGGGCGCGGTAGGGAATGTAGCGCTCGAGTCCGATCTCGCGCCGCAGTGCGCCGACCGTCCGTCTCACCATGCGAGTCGCTCCCCGGACGCGCTGCACCAGCACGCGGCCTGCCGTCGTCGCCGTCCGGCCCGATCCGGCAGGTCGAGCACGAGCGGCGAGTAGCTCGCCGCGCCCCAGAGCCACCGGTTGCCGAGCGCCGCCGGCAAGCCGGTCCGCGCCGCGAGCAGCAGCAGGTCGAAATAGCGGGCATCGCGGGCGCACAGCAGCGCGCTGAGGGCATGGATCGGCAGCGCGAGCAGCAGCGTCAGTAGATTGCGCGTGACCAGGAAGGCCTCGAGCGTGAAGACCAGATTGAACAGCATTGCGCTGTACGTGACGCCCCAGCGCATCGGCGGACGGGTCGCGCCGAGGAACAGCGGATCGGCACACAGCGGGGCATGGCGCACGTTCATGTGCTTGCGCCCTCAGACGCCGAACATCCCGCGCACCCAACCGACGATCTGCGGGGCGCCGAACGCGATGGCGATCCCGAGGATGGCGCCGATGCACCACCCCCAGGAGATCCGATTCGCCATGGCCATGGCCCCGAGCACCATCACGAGAATGACGGCGATCGGCGTGAGCCACGCCAGAATGTTGCTCTCGAGCGCGGTGGCGCCGGTCAGAAATGGCGAGGATTGCGCTGCAGCGAGCGCCGGCAGCGCCACCGCACAGGCGAGGAACACCCGCGCCCAGGCCCGCGCCGGGATGCGCGGCAGATCTGCCGTCGGCGTGGTCCGCGCGGTGTGCAACGAATGTGCTCTGACTGCACGAACGGCAACTGAGCGCAGCGACTGTGTGACTTTCATCGCCGGTATCCCGCTGGAGCTGAGCGCCATATCGGCGCGCGGATCAGTCTAGGCAGGTGCGCCGTGGCTGGAGTTCCGTTTGCCTGCGTGTTGATGCACAAATGCGCGGCGCGCCGGCGCCGTCGTCCGGCGCACGGTTATGCTTGGGCGGTATCACACCACGGAGGAACCGCACACCATGAATCCGGCGCCCTTCAGCGAAGCTGCGGCAGTCGAGGCATGCATCGAGGCCCTCGATGAGACCACCAGTCTGCTCTCGCACCACCCACCGCGGGCCGTTGCGGCTGCGCTCGCGGTGCATCTTCAGGGGCTGCTCGCCACGCTGTACGCCCAGGACGCCTGCAGTGCGCAGGAGATCCGTCAGTGGCTCGAGGAGATCGCGCGCGGGGCGTGCGCAGAGGCTGAGTGAGACGGCCGGCGGTTGACCGGCAAAAAAGACGGGGTTTACCGCCGAAGGGGGGAGGCGGTAAACCCCGATCAGTCGCCGTCCGCCGAGGGCGGCGGCGGTCGATTCAACGACTAGGGCAACGACTCGAGATAATCGGCAACTGCACGCATCTGCGAGCCGTGCAGGGTCTGGGCAACACCGTGCATGATCGCGACGTTGCGCATGTTGCTCTGGAAGGACTGCAGCTGCTTCAGGATGTACTCCGCATGCTGGCCCGCCAGACGCGGGAACTGGGCGCTGCCGAGGGCCTGCGGTCCATGGCATGCCGCACAGGCAGGCACCCCCTGAGTCGGGATCCCCTGCTCGTAGATCGCACGTCCCCGCGCGATGATCGCCGCCGGATGCGGCGTGCCGGGACCGGCGGTCTGGCTCGAGAAGTACTTCGCCAGCGCCTCGATGGTCGGATCGGACAGCTGGTTGGCCATCCCCCACATGTAGGCGACCGCGTACGGATCACCGCGAGTCTCGGCGCGGAACTGCTTCAGCT
>JAKADE010000623.1 GCA_021820785.1 Pseudomonadota bacterium | reverse complement strand
CCCCGGCATCTTCGGTCGGTCCGTCGATACCGTCGGTGCCGGCCGCGAGCAGTGCGAGATCGCCGTACCCGGCGATCAGCCGCGCCGCGGCGAGCGCCAGATGTTGGTTGCGGCCGCCGCGACCGGGAGCGGCCGGCAGCCGCAGGGTCGATTCCCCGCCCCAGAGGTACACCTGTGCAGTGCCCAGGGCGAGCTCGTGGGTGAACTGGGTGGCCAGGCGGGCGACGTCCCCGGCAAACCTCGCACCGGCGCGACGCACGGTCAGGCCCCGAGCGCGGGCCGCTTCAGCCGCGCCGTCCATCGCGGTATCGGTCGAGGCGATCACCTCACGCCGCAGGGCGTCTCCGCCGGGTGCCGGGCCGAGCAGCCCCGAGCCGATCAGCGCCGGATCATCGCCCGGCACATCGGAAATGAACAACACACGGCCGGACCGGCCGGCGAGACGCTCGGCCAGCCGACCGCCCTTGATCTGCGAGTACCGTGCGCGCTCGGCATTCAGGGCGGTGATGTCGAGGCCTGCAGCCATCCCGTGCCGCGCCACGCGCACGATCTGCTCCAGCGTCACCCCCGGTGCGGGCACCTCGAGCAGTGCCGAGGCACCGCCGGAAACCAGAAACAGCGGTGCGACCGCGGCGGGTAGCTCCTGGAGCCACTGCAGCAATCGTGCGCCGGCGCGCAGCGAGCGTTCATCGGGGATGGGGTGGGCGCTTTCGAGCACCTCGGTACCTGGCTCCGCGCCCAGCGCGGCGGCTCCGTGCCGGGCCGGCGCGATCACCAGCAGCCGCTCGAGCGCCGGGCCGAGTGCCTCGCGCGCACCGAGCGCCATCGCCGGCGCCGCCTTGCCGATCGCCACCGCCCAGACCCGGGCAGGCGCGCTGCCCCGCAGCGCCTCGCGCACGCAGCGGCGCCCCTCCACGCGGGCAACTGCGGCGAGAAACAGCTCGATCAGCCGCTCCCGCCGCCCGTCGGCGCCTGTCGGGGCTTCAGCCACCGTGGACGATTTTCAGCGCTCCCCGTCCCTCGCGGCCGCGCTGCTTGGCCTCGTCGGAACGCTCGCGCTGCAACCGGTCCAGATACTGCGGCGTGATGTCCCCGGTGACGTACTCGCCGGAGAAGCAGGAGGTGTCGAACTCCTCGATCTGCGAGTCTTCGTGCTTGCACGCTGCGATGAGGTCGTCGAGATCCTGGTAGACGAGCCAGTCGGCGCCGATCAGCCGCATCACGTCCTCGACGCTGCGCCCGGCGGCCACCAGTTCGCGCGCCGCCGGCATATCGATGCCGTATACGTTCGGGTAGCGCACCGGCGGGGCCGCCGACGCGAAATACACCTTGCGCGCGCCGGCCTCGCGGGCCAGCTCGATGATCTGCGCCGAGGTGGTGCCGCGCACGATCGAATCGTCGACCAGCAGCACGTTCTTGCCGCGGAACTCCAGGTCGATGGCGTTCAACTTGCTGCGCACGGATTTCTGCCGCTGCTGCTGACCGGGCATGATGAAGGTGCGGCCGATATAGCGATTCTTGGTGAACCCCTCGCGGTACTTCAGGCCGAGCCGTTGCGCCAGCTGCAGTGCGCTGGTGCGACTGGTATCCGGGATGGGGATGACCACGTCGATGTCGTGGTTCGGGCGCTCGCGCAGGATCTTCTCCGCGAGCCGATCACCCATGCGCATGCGCGCCCGATACACCGAGATGTTGTCGATCTTCGAGTCGGGGCGGGCGAAGTAGACGTACTCGAAGATGCACGGAGCGTGGCGGGCGGCGGCGACGCAGCGGTGCGAGTGCAGCCGGCCGGCCTCATCGATGAGCACCGCTTCTCCGGGCGCGATGTCGCGCACGTAGCGGAACGCGAGGCTGTCGAGCGCGACGCTCTCGGAGGCGAGCATCCACTCCTTGCCTTGCGCAGTTTCGCGCTCCCCGAGCACCAGCGGCCGGATGCCGTTCGGATCCCGGAAGCCCACGACGCCGTGCCCGATCACCATCGCCACGACGGCGAAGCCGCCGCGGCAGCGCCGGTAGACCGCCTCGAGCGCCGCGAACACGTCCGCTGGCGTGACGCGTGGCGTGCCGATGCGTTGCAGTTCCGAGGCGAACACGTTCAGCAGCACCTCGGAGTCCGAAGTGGTGTTCAGGTGCCGGCGGTCCTCGCGGATCAGCACCTCAGCCAGCTCGGTCGCATTGGTGAGATTGCCGTTGTGCGCCAGGCAGATCCCGTAGGGGGAATTGACGTAGAAGGGCTGCGCCTCCGAGGCACTGTCGCAGCCGGCGGTCGGATAGCGCACGTGGCCGATGCCGATATGGCCCTTGAGCTCGAGCATGTGCTGCTGCTGGAACACGTCGCGCACCAGGCCGCTCGCCTTGCGCACGCACAGCCCGCCGTCGCCACTGGTGGCGATGCCCGCGGCATCCTGACCGCGGTGCTGCAGCACGGTGAGCGCGTCATAGAGGCGCTGATTGACCGCGCTCGTGCCGACAAGCCCGACGATTCCACACATAGCCTACCTCACAGCCATCCGGACCCGACCAGCGCGCGCAATCCCCCGGCAATCGACTTGCCGTACGGGATGAGCATTGAATGGCGCCACCAGTCCTGGGTATCAAGGTGTAACAGCTCGGCGAGGATGACGAAAACCCCGAGCAGCACCGCCCCGCGGGCTGCGCCGAACAGAAAGCCGAGAAAACGGTCCGTGCCGCTGAAGATCGACAGGCGCACGAAATGCGCCACGATCGCTCCCAGGGCCATGCCCGCCAGGAGCACCAGCGCGGCGATGATGACGCGCGCGGCCCAGATACGGACCTGGGGGGCGGCCAGCAGCCCGCCGAGGTGCGGGGCGAGACGTCCGG
>JAKADE010000622.1 GCA_021820785.1 Pseudomonadota bacterium | reverse complement strand
GACGTAGTCCCGGTAATAGAGCCCAAGATCCTCCAGTCCATAGGTGAACCACTGACCGCGTGCAAAGTGCTGCTTGAAGCAGGAGAAGCAGCACGCGAGCGGGTGGCGCCGCGCATCGATGATCAGCGCATTCGGCAGAATGAGTTGAATCAGGCCGATGTACCAGAAATTGTTCGGCATCTTGTCGATGAACCGAGGCGCATCGGTCTTGCGCATGATGCGGGTCTCGGCGAGGTAGCGCTCACCGAGCGCGCGCAACTCATCGCGCTCCAGGCTGGCGACGCGTTTGAGAAACGCCCCCTCTTCTTCGTCGTCGCCGGGACCTGCCAGCTCGCGCGCAATGCGCGGCAGATCCGGCAGCTCCATCGTTCCCTCGATGCGCGAGTGACTGGCGAGAATCTGCTCGATCAGGGTCGATCCGGCCCGCGGCAGGCCGACGATGAAGATTGGATCGTCCGCAGTGGCACCAGCACCGGCGCGGTCGGCAAAAAATCCGGACGTGAACAGCTGCTTCGAGCGCCGCACGAAGTTCGCGTTCGCCTGCGGGTCGTAGCCGTGCGCCTTACGGCGCAACGCATTGCCTGCAGCGTAATGCGCGAAGGATGGTTCGAATGACCGTGCGTCCTCGAGCGCCTTGCCGAGCGCGAATTCGAAGTGCAGGCGGTCCTCGTCAGTGAGGTCCGTGCGCTCGAGCGCCTGATGCATGGCGCGCACTTCGACGTCACTGAAGCGGAAGGTTTTGAGATTGGCGAGGCTCCAGTACGCCTCCCCCAGTGTCGGCTGCAGCTGCAGTGCCTGGCGGTACGCCGCGATGCTCTGCGGGATCCTGGCGAGGGTCTTCAGTGCGTGCCCGTAGCTCATCCATAGCCTCGGCTGACGCGGATAGCGCGCCAGGACCGATTCGTAGGCAACGACCGCATCGTCGTAGTTGCCGAGATTGGCCGAGATCGCCGCCTCGAGCGTGAGGTATCCCGGGTCATCGGGCGCTTTGGCGCGCAGGCGCCGGCATTGCACCTGCGCCTGTGCGGCCCTGCCCTCGCGGTTCAAGACCGTCGCGTAATTGTGTCGAGCCGCATCAAATCCCGGCCAGAGCTCCAGACAGCGCTCCAGGAGCATGCACGCCTCCCGATAGCGGGTCAGACGGGCCGAGACTTCGGCGAGCATCCTGAGCGCCGCGACATCCGTCGGACAGCGGCTGACGCGGGCGCGCAGCAGCGCTTCGGCCTGCGGAACGTCGTTGGCATTCAAGGCCGCTGCAGCGCACCGCAACTCCGGATCGCGGCCCGCACTCTTGAGGTAGCGGCCGTAGGCGGCATCGGCCTCCTCCGCGTGGCCGCTCGCGGCGAGCAGGCCGGCATACTCGAGCCATGCCGAGGGCATGTCGGGATGTTCGGTGCACAATCGGCGCAGCACCTGAAGCGCTGCGGCGGTCTCGCCGCAGCGGCGATGCGCAACGCCGAGCACTAGCAGGGCCAGGGGCTGGCGCGGGTCGCGCCTGAGGATGTCTGCGGCGTGCTCGGCGGCGAGCGACGGATCAGTTTCCAGGACTCGAGAGGCGTGAGCCAGCGCGGTTTGTAGGGTTCCGGCGGAATCAGGCGCGGCGCTCATGGCTTCAAAATCGCGCGCTCGTGGCGGTTCGATTCGCAGCCCTCGCCGCCCGGCGAGTAGGTGCTCCACAGAAATCTGCGATTTCCGGAGTCATCGGCAATGAGACACCATCTGCGTAGCAATGGTCGTTGCTCACCGCCCCGCTTCGGCCCCGGACGCTCGTTGTGCCGGTCGATCGCGGGAATCAGCAACCCATCACTGGACGCCCCCTCTGCGCCGATAGTCACACAATTGAAATAGAAAGCCAAGATGCGCGCACGGGCTTTGATCACGGTCGCGACGAGCCGCCGGCCTGATCGATCACGCGCGGCGCGTCATCCGCTGATTCGTCGCCGGCACTACGTCGGGCCACTGCGGCAGGACGGTGACCCAGAGCGCCCGGCCATTGCGTCGCGACTCGCGGCCCCACCGGCTCACGGGATCGCAATCGAGCTCGCAATGGTCCGGTCGTCCCCTGCCGGCGAGGCGCGCAGGAGCAGCGGCTCCGATGTTCCCGAATGTGCAGATGTTATGTGGGCAAGCGGCACGGAGTCTCTGGCCGCGCTCGCACCAGATGGCGTCACGGGCGGTGCGTGCTCGCACACCGTTGCCTGCCTGCGAGCCGAGCGCTCAGACGGTTCGGCGGGGCATGTACCCCTGGCGTTCAGAGCAGTAGTGCGGTCGGCTCTGGCAGGAACCGACCGGATAACGGGGACAATGAGGGCGCCCGGGCGAATGTCCCGGTCCGCGCGCGGGGCGTGCTGTTGCACCCGACCGGCGGCGCCATGGGGTGCCCTCGCAGTCGGGACGCGACCCACCCCGCGAGGTGGGTCGTTTGCGCTTCAGCGCGGCATATTGAGCCCCGACGCCGCATCTCCGTCTGACGCGGTCTGCACCAGGAGCGGCCGTGCCGCATCCGCCTGCAACGACTCTTTGCGCTTCAGCAGTCGTTCGCTCCGACTTCGGAACACGCATGGAGTGCGAGACAACCGCCAGCCGGTCAATCGCGTTCCAGATGCAATGCCTTGCAAGTCCTCAGCGCTTCATCGCCTCGAAGAACTCACTGTTGCACTTGGTGTCCTTGAGCTTATCGAGCAGGAACTCGATCGCGGCCAGTTCATCCATCGGGTGCAGCAGTTTGCGCAGGATCCACATCTTGGCGAGTTCACCCGGATCGGTGATCAGCTCTTCCTTGCGCGTCCCGGAGCGGTTGATGTTCACCGACGGGAACACCCGCTTCTCGGCGATGCGCCGGTCGAGGTGG
>JAKADE010000621.1 GCA_021820785.1 Pseudomonadota bacterium | reverse complement strand
CGGGCCCTGATTTTGATTGAGAATCGGAAGCGGGAGTGAGACAGCCAGCATGAATTTGTTGTCGCCCTGGTCGTAGCGATACCCGGGGCCGATGTTGACCGACGGATACTGGCGAGCGATCTGCAGACGGAGCGTCGCCTCGGCCGCCCGGTAGCGCGCCAGCGCAGCCAGAACTTCCGGTCGCCTGATGAGCGCGGCGTGAATGAGCGGACCGAGCCTGCCGGGGGCTGGGGCCGGGAGATCCCCCGCAGATCGAGCCGGACATCATCGAGTGCCGCAACGGGCAGCTCAACGGCCGTCGCCAATCGGGTGCGCGCCAACCCGAGGCGCCGGCGACTCGCCGCTGCGTCGAACTGTGCCCGTTCCTCGACAACCATTGCCGAAGTGAGGTCGGCAGCCGACACCATCCCGGCCTTGTAGCGCTGCCTCACCACCACGCGAAACTGCCGCGCGATGGCAAGCGCTGCCATCGAGAGCCTCTCGGCGCGCTCTGCCGACCACAAGGAAACGAGAGCCGCGCGTACTTTGCCGCGCAGTCGCCAGGCGGAAACCGCAATCGCATCGCGGGCCGCTGCGGCCCTCGCGCGCGCCCTGGCGATGAGCGCCGGTCGAACGCCGAACGAGCGGATCAGGAAGCTGATGATGGGGCCGACTTTCCACGGCGACGGACTGGTCGTGGTGGTGTTGTAGCCGGGCCGAAACGAAAGCGTCGGATTCGGCAGCTCCGCTGCGGTGAGTTCTCCGGCCCTCGCCTCGGCCAGTCGGCCGGCGGCGACCGGCATGTCCGGCCGCTCGTAAATCGCCACCAGGGTCAGCGTTTCAAGATTCCACCGTGGCAATCCCGGGTTGTGCTCCTCGATCGCGAGAAAGCGGAGCAGTCGCGGGTCGCCAAGATTTCGCTCAGTCAGCGAGCGCGCACTGGCCTCGGGATGCAGTGGTCGCGCCCGATAGGTGGCGCAGCTCGCGAGCGGCAAGACGACAAGAACGGCCAGGACCCTCGCAGTCCGGCGTGCAATCTCCTTCATGCGCAGCAGAGCGTGCGCCCGCGCGGATGACGTGAAGCTGACGCCGAGATTACGATTTCGTAAGCTGGGCGGGTACGACGGCGTTCCCTGATGGCAGGATGAGCTGCACGCGGGTCCCCTCGCCCACAACGCTATGGATCTCCAGCCGGCCGCCGTGGCGGTGCACGATGCTCTTCACCACCGCCAGGCCCAGCCCCGCATTCTGCTGTGAGCCGGTTCGGGAAGTCTCGATGCGGTAGAACCGTTCGAAGACATGCGGCAGATGCTCCGACGCAATTCCGCACCCCGTATCCGTTACGGTCACCCGGACATCCTGTCCATCCGTACGCGCTGCAAGCTCGACCGAACCGCCCGCTGGGGTGTGAGCGACCGCATTCGAGATCAGATTGCCGATGGCCTGCTGGAAGAGCGTCCGATCGAGCTGCGCACGGATTCCAAGCCCATCCGCGATTCGAAGCTCCACACCTTGTTCGCTTGCCGCCGCGCCGTAAAATTCCACGACCTTGGCAAATTCCTCGCCGAGGTCGACGGACTCGCGCTGCAAGGCATCGGCGGCAGTCTCCGCACGGGCCAGAAAGAGGAGGGTGCGGATCAAGCGAGCGATGCGGGTGCACTCCTCGAAGCACGAACCGAGAACATCGCGGTACTCGTCCGCAGAGCGTGCCTTCCCCAGCGCCACCTCGATTTCGCCGCGCAGGTTATTGATCGGGGTACGCAGTTCATGCGCGACGTCGTCGGAAAACTGCGAGATATGCGCGAAAGACTGCTCAAGGCGGTCGAGCATGCTGTTGAAGGTTTCCGCAAGGCCCCGCAGTTCCTCCGGTAGTCCGTCAGTTGCGATCCGCTCGTGGAGCGTCGTGGCGCGGATACGCTCGGCGGTCTGACTGATCCCCTTGATGGGTCGCATTCCGCTTCGTGCAATCAGATAGCCCACAACCGCGCACAGCACGAGGGACACGCCGAGCACCAACCACAATCTTTCTCGATAGCGCGCCAGAAGGAACTCGTCATGCGCCCGATCCATGGCCACTTCCAGGAATCGCGGTTGGGCACCGGCAATTGGCGCGATCAGCGTCAAAAAGGGCTCACCCTGACGCGAGAGGACCTGACGGCTCGCGCCGCCACTCAGAGGGAGTGCCGCAAGCTGCGCCTTTGAGGGCGCCGGCAACTGCCTGGAGAGTCCGGGAGTCGCCAACAGCACCCGTCCGTTCGAATCCAGGACCCGCACGTAGATGTCCGGATGGTCCCGGTGCGATTGCGGCTCTCCGCGAGGCGATCGAGGAGCCTGCGGAACGCTCTCGGCACTGAGCAAAATCGATGCGTTCTCCAGATTATCCCTGAGATCGTGGACGTCCTCCCGATACATGCCGTTGACGAGAACCCAATAGAGCAATCCGGTCGCAACGATGATCAACGCGAAAGCAGAGAGCACGTACCACGCGGTCATGCGCACGGCAATCGACGGCGGCCGCTGCCTGGTGCCCCGTGCGATCACACCGCTCTCAGTCGCGTTTTTCGAGCACATATCCGACACCACGCACCGTATGGATGAGCTTTACCTCAAACGGTTCGTCCACCTTCGAGCGCAGCCGCCGCATGTGGACTTCGACCAGATTGGAATCACTATCGAAGTTGATGTCCCACACCTGCTCGGCGATCAGGGTACGCGAGAGCACCTCACCGCAGCGCTGCAGGAGAAAGGACAGCAGCTGGAATTCCTTGGGGGTGAGGTCCAGCGCCCGACCGGCCCGATGCGCCCGATGACGGGCAAGGTCGACCTCCAGGTCCTCCAACCGCAGCACCGTCGATTGCCTCACGGGCCCGCGA
>JAKADE010000030.1 GCA_021820785.1 Pseudomonadota bacterium | reverse complement strand
GCCGGGCGTACACTAAGTTCAATCGCGTGCCCACGCGTGCCGATGTGGGCATAATGTCGCGCGTCACAGGTCGCCAGGGCGAGAGCACCTCGCGGGGCACAACGTGGAACGACGGCTGCATACCCGGCATCGCGCGCGCACCATCGTCTTTGTCAGTGTTCCCGGCGGCTGCCGCAAACTCTGCAAGGCTGTCAATCTGAGCGCCACCGGCGTGTTCATCGAGACGACCGATCTGGGGTTGCGCAAGGGGCAGCAGGTGACGCTGTCGTTCGCCATCAATCTCGGCACCGTCACGAAACTGCACCGGCGCACCGCCGTGGTCGCGCACGTCTCGCGCGGCGGCACCGGACTGATGATGGAAGGCTTCAACGCCGCCCGCGCCGGTTAGCGGCGCAGGCTCCGTCCCCGCCGGCGGGCCCGGCACGGGCCATGTCCGGAAACAGCCAGTTCGCGGCCGCACCATGGAGTATGGTCACGGCCATGCAAGACGCATTGCCCTTCGAACGAGCCATCCTCGAGCGCGCACGTCTCAGTCGCGATGCGCGCTTTGACGGCCGCTTCTACATCGGCGTGCTCTCCACCGGCATTTATTGCCGCCCGATCTGCCCGGCCCCCGCAGCCCTCAGCCGTCACGTGCGCTACTTCGCGACCGCGGCCGCCGCGCACGAGGCCGGATTGCGGCCCTGCCTGCGCTGCCGGCCCGAAAGCGCCCCCGGCACACCGGCATGGCTCGGCACCACGGCCGTGGTGCGCCGGGCGCTGCGGCTCATCCAGGACGGCGCGCTCGATGAGCTCAGCGTCGCTGAGTTCGCCGCGCGGCTCGGACTCGGCGCACGCCAGCTCGACCGCCTCTTTGCCCGTCATGTCGGTGCCTCGCCGCTGGCGCTCGCGCAAACGCGCCGGCTGCATTTCGCCAAACACCTGATCGATGGCAGCGACCTGCCCCTGACGAGCATCGCGCTCGCCTCTGGCTACGGCAGCGTACGGCGTTTCAATGACGCGCTGCGCGGCGCCTATGGCCGTCCGCCGCGCGAGCTCAGACGCGAGCGTCGTGCCGCCGGCCCGCAGCCGACGGCCGGCGAGGTCAGCCTGACGCTCGCCTACCGCCCACCGTACGACTGGGCGCATCTGGCCGCCTTCCTGCGGGTGCGAGCGGTGCCCGACGTCGAACGGGTCGAGGACGGAGAGTACGCGCGGCTGATCCGCGCGGGCGAAGGACACGCCCTGATCCGGGTGCGGCCCGTTCCGGGCCGGGATGCGCTCGAGCTGCGGGTGAACGGCGCGCCGCCCAATGAGCTGCTGCCGATCATCACCACCGCCCGGCGCATGTTCGACGTCGCCGCCGACCCGGCCCAAATTGCACGCGATCTGGGCACGGACCGCCAGTTACGCACGGTGCTCGAGCGGCATCCGGGACTGCGCATTCCGGGTGCCTGGGATCCCTTCGAGTGCGCAGTCCGCGCAGTCCTCGGCCAGCAGGTCAGCGTATCCGCGGCACGCACGCTCGCCCAGCGAGTCGCCGCGCGCTTCGGCCAGCCCGTCGCGAGCGGCGTACCCGGATTGACGCGCTTGTTCCCCGCAGCGCAGACGCTCGCCGACGGCGATCTCGCCGGACTCGGGATCACCGGCGCCCGCTGCGAAGCGCTGCGCGCGCTGGCGCGCGCCGTTGCGGCGGGCGAGGTGGATTTTTCGACGGATGCCGAGACGCTCATCCGGCAGCTCACCGCCCTGCGCGGCTTCGGCGCCTGGACGGCCGGGTATGTCGCGCTGCGCGCCCTGGGCGAGCCCGATGCGCTGCCCGAGGGTGACCTGGTCCTGCGCCGGATGGCCGCGGCAGCGGCGCAGCCGCTTTCGGCGCGCGAATTGCGCGAGCGCGCCGAGTCGTGGCGCCCGTGGCGCGGCTACGCAACCCTTCAACTCTGGTGCGCCGCGAGCGACGCGGCGGCCCGCAGGGAGACGAGATGAGCACGATAGATCACACCCGGTACTGGCACACGATCGACAGCCCCGTCGGGCGGCTGCTGCTCGGCGGAGACGGGGAGCGGCTGACGCGGATCGACTTCCAGGACGGCCCGCAGCCGCTGCGGCCGGCTGCGCACTGGCAACCTGCGGTGAGACCGTTTGCTGCGGCGATCGAACAGCTCGCGCAGTACTTCGCGGGGCAGCGGCGCAGGTTCGATCTGCCGCTCGCGCCGACCGGCACCGAGTTCCAGCTGCGCGTATGGCAGGCGCTGCGCGTCATTCCCTACGGGACGACCCTCAGCTACGGCGAACTGGCGCGCCGCATCGGCAATCCGCGCGCCTCGCGCGCGGTGGGCCTGGCCAATGGCGCCAATCCGCTCCCCGTGGTGGTGCCCTGTCACCGGGTCATCGGCGCGAACGGCGCGCTCACCGGTTTCGGCGGCGGTGTGCCGATCAAGCGTGCCCTGCTCGTGCTCGAGGGCGCACTGCCGGCGGAACTGCCCTACGCCGCGAACGCGGCGCGTTGAGTCCGCTTGCGCCCCGCGGCGCCCTGGGCGGGCGCCGCGGGGCGCAAGCGCTGCTCAGTCGGCGAGCGGTGCTGCGCCCGCCACCTTCAGCTGCCGATTGAGTGCCGGCACCTGCACCTGCTGCAGATGCCGCCACTCGCGCAGCGTCGCATCCAGCTGCCGAGACAGGATGCCGTAGGCCGCTCGCGCGTCAGGACTCGGCGCCGCATCCGCCCCATCGACGGCCTGCTCCAGGTGGGCGAGGTCCTGCGACAACAGCACCAGGCTCTTGACGTTGCGCGGAGGGCCGCCACCGAACGCCGGACGGTGCTGCGGAAACGGCCATTCGCCGGAGATGGCGCGCGTCGAGGCGTAGAGCCGGGCGATCGCCGCATGCTGCGCGCCGCCGCCCTTCAGACGCAGATCGAGGACGTCGAGCAGCTTCACGGCCGCGGCTCGGGCTGCCGCCGTGCGCACCTGCGCGCGCTCGACCTTGCGGGCGAGCTCGAACTGGCTGACCAACGCGGCCTGCGTCACGTGCACGCGCGGATCGGGCTTCACCGTCAGAGGCTCACGGTACGTCACGCCATCCACGGTGAGCTCGACGGTATAGCGTCCTGGCGGAGCCCAGACGCCCGGACGTTGCGGCGCCGCGGCGTCCTGCGGCCCGAGCGCCGCATAGTGCAGGTCCCACACCAGCCGATGCATGCCTGGCGTCGCGGACGGGACCGCCGGCGGCACCACCCACTCCGGCGCGTAGTCGAGCGTCGCGGCATCCGGCGGCGCGACCCGCTCAGCGCTGCTGAAGCGGCGGACCTCGCGGCCCTGCGCGTCGCGGATCGTGATCGTGACCGGACCGCTGACGTGCGCGGGCAGCAGGTAGTCGATGTAGGCGCCGTCCGGCGGGTTGGCCGCCATCGGCTCGTCCTTGGGGAACGGCGTGCCGGTGAAGCCCGCAGGCCGCAGCCGGATGGCGGCGGCCGGCTTGAACAGCGTCACCGCACCCGGGCGCACGCTGCCCATCTGCCGCAACGCGCTGATGTCATCCATGATCCAGATGCCGCGTCCGTGAGTAGCCAGGACCAGGTCGCCATCGTGGATCTTCAGGTCACGCACCGAGCTCACCGGGAGGTTCTGCTGCAGCGACTGCCAGTGCGCGCCGTCGTTGAAGGAGACGAACACGCCGTATTCGGTGCCCGCATACAGCAGCCCCGGCCGACGCGGATCTTCACGCACCACGTTGACGAAGTCATGCCGCGGGATACCGGCGGTGATCAACTTCCAGGTCTCGCCGTTGTCATGCGTCACGTAGATGTACGGCGTCTCGTCATCGAGTCGGTGCCGGTCGACGGCAACGTAGGCCGTACGCCGGTGGAAATGCGACAGTTCGATGCCGGCGACTTTGGACCAGGGTGTGAGCGCCCTGGGGGTCACATTGACCCAGTGCACGCCACCGTCGGCCGTGCGCCACACCAGGCCGTCGTCCGTGCCGACCCAGATGACCTTGCTGTCGAAGCGCGAAGGTGCGATCGAGTAGATCACCCCGCGGCGCGGGCCGACGTCGATGCTGTCCGCGGCGGTGACTGCTCCCACGTTCGGCGGCACCCCGGGATCCTTGCGGCTCAGATCCGGACTGATGCGCAGCCAGTGCCGTCCGCCATCGGCGGTGCTGAACAGGTACTGGTTGGCGAAGTAGAGCGTCTTGTGATCGTACGGGGAAAATACCAGCGGCAGCGTCCAGTCCGTCCGGTAGTGCGCATCCGGATAGTCGAGCATCGGATCGACATTGCGCACCTGCCCGGTGCGCAGGTCGAGCCGGCGCACGGTGGTGGTCTCGCCCGTGCCATCGCCGTAGATGATGTTGGGATTGCGCGGGTCTGGAACGACGTTGCCGTTCTCTCCGCCCGGGGTGATCTCGCGGAAATTCTCGAGCGTGATGCCGTTGCCGTCGATCGTTCGGCTCGGCAGCGCGAGCGCACCGGAGTCCTGTTGGGATCCGTAGACCCAGAACGGGAACCGATTGTCGACGCTGATGTGATAGATCTGCGCGGTCGGCTGGTTATACCAGCTGCTCCACGTTGCGCCACCGTTCAACGTGACCTGCGTTCCCTGGTCGCTGCCGAGGATCATCCGGTGCGGATCGGTCGGATCGATCCACAGCTGGTGGAAGTCATCGCCCGTCGGATCACCCTTGAGCGCGATGAAGTGCGCCCCGCCGTCATCGGAGCGCAGCACGATCGTGTTCATCACGTACACGCGCTGCGCGTTGCGCGGATCGACCGTCAACGCGCAGAAATACCAGCAGCGCGTGAAGATGCGCCGGTCTCGCGATACGTGCTGCCAGTGCACCCCGCCGTCCTCGGACCGGTACAGACCACCGGTTTTCCAGTTCCCGTCGACCAGCGCGTAGAGCAGGTCCGGTTGGGTCGGGGCCACGGCCAGTCCGATGCGGCCCGGGTGGGCCGGAAAGCCATTCCCGCTGATGTGCGTCCAGTGGCTGCCCCCGTCGTGCGACACGTACAGTCCGCTGCCTGGACCGTTCGAGGGCGGATACACGCTCCACGGCGGTCGGCGCGTCTGCCACAGAGCGGCGTACACGGTCTGCGGATCACCGGGCTTGAACACGACGTCATCGGCGCCGGTGCTGGCATTGAGGTAGAGCACCTTCTGCCAGTGCCGACCGCCGTCGAGCGAGCGGAACACGCCGCGCTCGGGATTCGGGCCGTACGGATGGCCGAGCGCGGCGGCGAACACGATGTCGGGGTTCGTCGGATTAACGATGACGCGGGCGATCTGGCGTGTCTGGGTCAGTCCGATGTGCTGCCAGTGCCGGCCACCATCGGTGGATTTGTACATGCCATCGCCCTGGGCGATGTCCGAGCGCATGTCCGCCTCGCCGGTTCCGACGTAGAGAACCTTGCTGTCGGACGGGGCGACGGCGATCGCCCCGATGGAGCCGACCGGCTCGTGATCGAAGATCGGCTGCCAGGTGCGCCCGGCATCCCCGCTCTTCCACACCCCGCCGTCGACGGAGCCGAAATAGAACACCCTCCCGTTGCCGGGAATGCCCGCCACCGCCAGCACGCGGCCGGCGCGGAACGGCCCGATCAGCCGCCAGTGCAAGGCCTGATAATCGGCGCGGGGCACCGCTGCAGCGGCCGTCACCGGGGGCATCGAGTCCGCGGCGCACGCCAAGGCGGCCACGGCCGCACCCAAGACCAGCATCGCTCCAATACGCACTCGCACGGGCAGCCTCCAGGATGTCTAGGAGTGAGCGCCGATGCGACCCGCCCGGCGCCCGGAACGGGTGAATCTAGCCGTTCATCCGAATTTTTGCGCGACTCATCGCGGGGCGCACGCTCAGGCGAGCACTCGCCGCGATGAGCCGTGTGCCGCCGTCGGGGGCTGCTATCCTCGGCAGCGGCGCACGCGGCGCCTGCGCGGAGTGGAACCGATGAGCGAACACCCCCTGGTAACCCACTGCGGCGGCTGCCACTGCGGGCGCGTACGCTTCGAGGTCCAGGCGCCTGCGGCGCTCGACGTCTCGGAATGCAACTGCTCGATCTGCAGCAAATCGGGCTACCTGCACCTGATCGTGCGCGGCGAGCACTTCAAGCTGCTCTCAGGGCAGGACGCTCTGAGCACGTACACGTTCAACACCGGCACCGCGCGCCACTTGTTCTGCTCGGTCTGCGGCATCAAGTCGTTCTACGTGCCGCGCTCGCATCCGGACGGCTTCAGCGTCAATGCCCGCTGCCTGGATGCGGGCACGGTGCACGAACTGACCGTGCGCGCGTTCGACGGGCAGCACTGGGAGCAGAGCTATCCGCAGGGCCGGGGCGAATTCGAGCGGTGAATCCGCCTTCGACCCGCTCGATTCAATAGCGATCGCGGACCCAGCGGCCCCCGACCATCCGCCAGCCGCGCGGCGTGTGCACCCAGCGCCGGGGCACCCAGTGAAAGCCCACCCGCGGCGGTACCCATCGGCCGCGCACCCAGACGTAGCCGCGCGGGGCCCAGCGCCAGTAGCCGCCAATCCATACGTATCCCGGATACGGCGGCGTTCCGTAGTACTGCACCGGGGGCGGCGGCGGCGCGACGCGCACGACCGGCCCGTAGTAGCGGCCCGGAGGTGCGACCACACAGGCGCTGAGCGTCAGAGACAGACCGGCGGCAAACGCCGCGATGACGGCACGGGTGGGAGACCTTGGCATGTGCACCTCATAGCCCCGAGAGCGGGGATTCGACTGCTAGAACGCCGGTCGCGCCCGGCGGTGCACCGGCGCGCGGCCGGATCCACGTATTTTGCCGGCCGCGGGGCCTCCCGCGGCCGGCGGCTCTACGGGATCAATGGAACTCGTTGGCGATCACGTCGGCGACCACTCCCGTCGCAACGGCCGCGAGCACGGCATCGCCATCGACCCGCACCCAGTAATATCCCGGCGGCGGCGGCGCCAGATGATAATAAGCCGCATCCGGAATGATGTAGGCCGGCGCCCGATAGGCGATCGGCAGCCGGTCGCCCCGCCGCCACACCCGGTAGTAATAGCCCGGCGGCCGACGGTACGCACCGTCGTCGAAGTCGCCCCAGCGGCGGGCACGCCAGCCTTCGCCATCGTGCTCCCGGCGCCAGTCGCGCCGCTCGCGCCAGTCCCGGTGCTCGCGCCAATCGCGGTGCTCGCGATCGTCGCGGTGATCCTCGTGGTGCCACTCGCGATGGTCACCCCCATCGTGGTGCCCATCCCAGTGCGGCGGATCGGCCAGCGCCAGCGAGCTCGTCAACAGCGACAGCACCATGCCGGCGATGATCATGCGTTTCATGGATAACTCCCCGTGATGCGGCCTCGAGCCGCACCGACAGGATCGCGCACGCTCCCTGAGCGCCCGCTGAATGGAACCGCAGCCCTCGCCCCCCGGGCGCCACCCGGCGACCCGCCCGAGCGGCCTCAGCACCGGCCCTCAGGTGATCGGCTGCCGGGCTATCCGGGAGCCAGCGCACGTCCCACGTGCCGTCACGGCCGGACCACGCCCCGGCCGCCGTCGAGCGTCCAGCTCGGCCTCGGCCCCGAGCGCGCCGCGCTGCGCGGCCGCCGCAGCGCCGGAGCGCAGACGCTGCTAGAGTCTGCGCCGCCCGTCCCCGTCGGGGATCGCATACTCGAACCCACCACCATGAGCACCCAGCTGAAAGCCGGCTCCCTGTCCTTCATCGAATCCCTCGTGATGGGGGTGGCCGGCAGTGCGCCCGGCTACTCCATCGCGGTGAGCACCGTCGCGCTGCTGGCCGCCGCCGGCACGCTTGCGCCCGGGGCGCTCATCATCTTTGCCGTACCGATGCTCGGCATCGCGGTCGCCTACAAGGCACTGAACCGGCACACGGCGCACGCTGGAGCCGCGTACCAGTGGACGTCGGCGACCTTCGGGCCGCTGCTCGGCTACTTCTCCGGCTGGGCCCTGCTGGTCGCATCCATGGTGTTCATGATCACCGGCTCGCTGCCCATCGCGACCTCGACGCTCGACTTCATCAACCCGGCGCTCGCCGGCAACGTGATGCTCACCACTGCGGTGGCCACCGTGTGGTTCCTGCTGGTGGCGGTGATCCTGATCAAGGGCATCGAGATCACCAGCAAGGTGCAGTTGATCCTCAGCTCGATCGAGCTGGCAATTCTCGCGCTGGTCCTGGTGGCGGCGTTCGTGCACGCCGGCTCCGTACCGCTCGCCACCCCCTTCAGCTGGTCGTGGTTTGGGCTGCACTACACTCCCGCCGCCTTGTCCGGGGCCGCTCTGGTCTCGATCTTTTTCTATTGGGGCTGGGACGTCACCGCCAACCTCTCCGAGGAGACCCGCGATGCCGAGCAGACCGCCGGCAATGGCGGTTTCTCGTCCGTGTTCGTCACGATCGGCTTTTACGTCGCCTTCACTCTGGCGGCGCTGTTCCTGTTCTCGTTGCACGATGCGCGCAACGTCTCGGACAACATCATTTACGCCATCGCGCTGCGTGCCGGTCTGGGCCGCGCAGGCGCACTGTTTGCCTCCATCGCAGTGATCCTCTCGAGCATCGGCACGCTGGAAACCACCATGCTCCAGTTCTCGCGCACGCTGTTCGCGATGGGCCGCGACGGGGCCATGCCGCCCGTGTTCGGTGTTTGCAGCCCGCGGACCCAGACGCCGGTGCGCGCCATGTATCTGCTGATCGGCATCGGGCTTGCCGTCCTGTGGGCCGCGAGCCTGATGCCGAGCGTCAACGACATCATCCAGGACAGCGTCAATGCGATCGGCGTGCAGGTCGCCTATTACTACGGCTTGGCCGGATTGGCCGCGGCCTGGACATTCCGCTCGCTGTACAAGGAGTCCGTGCTGCGGTGGCTGGGGATTGCGGTCTTTCCGTTTCTGAGCGCGGTGTTTCTCATCGGCATGGGCTTGTACGCCATCACGACCTTCAACCCCATCACCAAGGCCGTAGGCGTCGGCGGACTGGCAATCGGCATCGTCTTCTTCCGGCCTCGCCGGCGTGTCGCGCCCGCCTCTACGGTGCCGGCGGCAGAATGACCCGGTTCGCCGTGCGTGCCACCGGGCCCTGACAGCGCGGACGCTCCAGTCCGCGCGACCAACGGTTCTCGTCGCGGACCACAGGGACTGAGTGAACCCGCCCCGCGGCACCGCGACTCGCGACCGTTCCCCGCGGCGCGAGCCCTTGTCCGCACGCAGATCTGGCAGCGCCGGGACCCAGGCGGAGAGACGGCAGCCGCGATTTGTCGCCGATCAGTCGATTGCCCACGCGCCGGCGCGAGGAAGCACGGCACCGAGCTACTTTGGGAAAGGTGTTGTTATCGTAGTTTCGCTACGATCACCGGAATAAATCAAAGCTTGCCCGCTTTCGAATTATTCGTATAATCGTAGTGTGGCTACGACTAGTGGAGATAAACTAAAGCGGCTCTACACCCGCCTTGCGCCCGGAATGCCGCTGACTTCCGAGGATCTCGCCGCTCTCGAGATCTCGGCGGATCTCGCCGTCCATTACGTCCGGGCGGGCTGGCTGCAGCGGTTGGCGCGGGGCGTGTATTGCCGTCCCAACGACCCGCCCGCCCTGCACCCGAGCGTCGTGCTCCTCCAGCGAGGTTTCGCAGGGTTGCATGTCGGCGGCAAGTCGGCGCTCGACTGGCACGGGATCCGCCACTACGTGTCCCAGAGGCCTGTCTTGCACCTCTATGGCTGGCAAGCCGGACGGCTCCCTGAGTGGTTCACCAAGCGCTTTCCCGCTGAGTACCACCGCAAGCGACTGTTCGACGAGCGTCCCGATGCGCTGCTGCACGTCCGACCCTTCGAGAGCCGCAAGGGCGCTCCGCTCGTCTCGGCACCGGAGCGCGCGCTGCTCGAGGTCCTGAGCGAGGTCGGAATTCGCCAACCCCTGCAGGAAGCGCGTGAGCTGGTGGAGAGCAGCTACAGCCTGCGTGCGGACGTCCTCGCTGAGCTCCTCAAGCGATGCGGGAGCATCAAGACTGTGCGCCTCTCTTTGCAGCTCGGGCGCGAGCTCTCCCTACCGTGGGCGAGCAAGCTCGATCCGTCTCAATTTCCCAAGGGCAGTAATCGACCGTGGGTCGGCCGCTCCCGCGACGGTCTCCTTGTGCTCAAGCCATGAATGAGATCTATCTTCAAACTGCTCGATTGCTGACGCGGGTCGCGCCGCTCGTGCTCGTCGACGACACCTTCGCGCTCAAGGGCGGCACGGCCATCAACCTCTTCGTGCGCGACATGCCACGACTCTCGGTGGATCTCGACCTGGTGCTTCCCGACCACACGTTGCCGCGCGAGCGGGCACTCCAGCGCATCACCGATGCAATCCATCAGTCCGTTGCGCGCCTGAAGAAGCAGGGCTTCCAGACCCATGTGCCGGCTTCGGTCGCGGCCGGCGCGACCAAGCTGCTCGTTCGCCAAGGGGCCATCCAGGTCAAGATCGAGGTGAATTTCATCCTGCGTGGCACGGTTCATCCCGTGCGCATGGCGACGCTGACACCGACCGCGCGCGACGCGTTGCAGGCGGATCTCGAGATTCCCGTCGTGTCGGTCGAAGATGTGTACGGCGGCAAGCTGGTTGCAGCCCTCGATCGACAACATCCACGCGACCTTTTCGATGTCATGCAGCTATTCGCGCACGGAGGCATCACGGCCGGCATCCGTCGCGCTTTCATCGTCTACCTCGCGAGCCACAACCGGCCGGTCCACGAGGTCCTGTTTCCGCCCATGCGCGACATTCGCCAGGAATTCGAGCGCAGCTTCGTCGGGATGACTGCCGAGCCCATCGAGCTCGAGGCACTTCTGGCCGCGCGCGACCGAATGGTGCGGGAGCTCCAGCACGGTCTAACGACCGATGAGCGCCGGTTCCTCCTTTCCCTGGTCGCGGGCAAGCCCGAATGGTCTCTCTTGGACGTGCCGCACCTGGAGTCCCTCCCCGGCTTGCAATGGAAACTTCAAAACCTCGAGAGACTGAGGAGTTCCAACGCCAAGAAGTTCGTCGAGCAGTCGGAGGCGCTCGCACGACGGTTGGAGCATTGACGCACTGGATGTCCTGCGCCTCGACGGGTCACGTCGTGCTACTCAGCGTCGGAGCTCGCGAATTTGAGTGCAGCGTCAGAGAAGGCGATGGAGAAAAGTCCCGCAAAACTCCCACAGACCAACGACTTCTCGGAGCGCGCGATCCGGAAAATTGGCTCCAAGCCGCTGAATCTGCAGAACTATTTTGGTGCCGGCTGAGGGATTTGAACCCCCGACCAACGGTTTACAAAACCGCTGCTCTACCACTGAGCTAAGCCGGCCCAGGACGAAACTGCTGCGTGGGGCCGGGATTGTACCGGTGCGCAGGGCTGCGCGGGAAATCAGGGGGGTGGCGCTGAGTGGGCCTCATCCGCCGGCAGCGGTACCCCGGCGGCGACCGCGCCGGTCGCCTGCGCCGGCAGCGGCGGCGTGGCGCCGCTCGGACAGGTCTGCGTGCCCAGCGCGGCCCCGAACTGCGCACGCACTGCCGCCATCGGCAGCGCCCCGGCGCCCCCCGGTGCCCATACGTCCAGCCAATACGCCGGCTGAGCCACCAGCCAGGCGGTGAGTTCGGCGGCAAAGCCCTTGGCGCGCGCGCGGCTCAGCTGGCGGTGTGCCAGTGCCGAGTCCCGGAACAGACCGAGCGAGATACCCGGCTTGCCGTCCGCCGTCGGCATCGGCTCGGCTCCATGAATGCCATCTCTGCGCAGCGCGGCAAGCACCTGGTCCACGCGCGCAGTCCCACTCACGTTGGGCACATACACCCAGGACCAGCGCTGCGGCTGCACCGCTGCAGTGCGCAGCTGCGGCTGCAGATGCTGAGCGTTCAGTAGCGACAGCGCAGCACTGGCTACGCGATGGCGCGCGAACGGACCGATCGAGACGCACGCGAGCTGCGGCGCATCCGCCGTTCCCGGTGAGACGGCCGTCGCCTGGGACGCCAGCGCCGCACCGAGGGCCCCGGCCGGGGCTTGCGCCGCCGCCACGCCCGGTGGGGGCGGCGGAAGATCCCTCGCCACGAGCTTCAGGCGCGGCACACCCACGAGCGGTTCGGCCGCCGCAGGCGGCACGGCAATCCACTGGGTCCATCCCCAGAAGAACAGATTGGCGAGCAGCAGGATGAAGAACGCGGTACGCACAGCGGGATTCTCAACCTTCCCGGGCCCACACCGCCAGACCCCAGAGCACCAGATCGGCCACTTCGAGGCTGGCGCTGCGGATCAGCGGACGCAGATCGGCCGCGCCGCCGCCGGTGAGGACGACCAGCGGGGCGCGGCCCACGACAGCGCGCGCTTCCTCGACGGCGCGGTCCACCGCTGCGGCAGCGGCGTAGCGGGCTCCTTGCTCCAGTGCCGCGCGTGTGGAACGGGCGAACAGCGCCACCGCCGGGCCCTTTGCGCCGCCCTGCGCCCGGCGGCGGATTCCGCGGGTACCCTCCAGCAGGCTCGAGATCATCAGCGGCGGGGCCGGGATGATGGCCCCGCCGCGATGACGGCCGTCGGCACCGAGCAGATCGACGGTCATCGCGGTACCCACCCCGACGACGCAGAGCGGCAGCCGCTCGAAATGAGCCCGGGCACCGATCATGCCGAGGAACCGATCGACGCCGAGCCGCCACGGTTCGAGATAAGCGACGGTGACCCCGCAGGCCTTGCGGCGCGTCGCCACGAACTGCGGTGCCGGTGCGCCCCGGCGCTGCGCGGCGCGCGCCAGCGCCGCATTGATCTTCTCGCCGGCGACGCTCGCCACCCAGATATGCTCGAGGCGGGTGCCGGCACCGATGAGCGCCTCGAAATTCCGCGCCGACCAGGTTGCATGCCGGGCGGCGCGCGAGCGCGCGAGACTGCCCGCCGCATCCCGTGCCCATTTCACCCGGGTGTTGCCGATATCGATCAGCAGAGCACTCACTGCACCGGCCTCACCGTGACCTCCCCGGAAATGAACCGCTGCACCCCGTGCGCAGTTTCGATCAGCAACGCGCCGTGCAGATCGATGCCGCGGGCCACGCCCTGCACCGTACCGCTCGGCGTCTGCACGTTCACCTGCACGCCGCGCAGCGCATCGGCCGCGCGCCACGCCTCGACGAACGGCCGCAGGGCCTCGCGCTCGAAGTCACGCAAACCCTGCAGCACATGAGTGAGGATCGCGGCCGCAATCACGTTACGCGAAACGCTGACCCCGGCGCTTGCGAGATCCGTGGCGGGCAACCCGAGCGAGGCGATCTGCCGCAGCAGCGGCTCACCGAGCGAGGCATTCAGACCGAGACCGATGACCACGCAGGCCGGCCCCGCGGACTCCGCCCGCAGCTCGATCAGAATCCCCCCGAGTTTGCGCCCCTTCACCAGCAGGTCATTTGGCCACTTCAGTTCGGCCTCGAGCCCCGATTCGCGCAAGGCGCGCAGCACACACACACCGACGGCAAGACCGAGTGCACCGAGATCCGGCGGTACTTCCCGGAACGTCCAGCTGAGCGACAGGCAGATCGCGCCGCCCGGCGGCGCGAGCCACGTTCGTCCGCGCCGCCCGCGCCCGGCGGTCTGGAACTCCGCGAGCACGACCTCGCTGTGCCCGAACGGCGGATTCGCGCGGGCGAGCAGCACGGAATTGGTCGAGTCGGTCTGCCAGAGCGTCTGCAGGTCGCGCACCGCGCCGCGCGCGGCCTGCGGCAGCCGCTCGAGAATCCGTGCCGCACAGATCGGCTCACCGGCTTCAGGCAGCCGGTAACCTCGGTTGGGAACCGCATGCACGGTGGTTCCGGCGTTGCGCAGCGCGCGCACGGCTTTCCACACGGCCCCGCGGCTCACGTGCAGGGCCTCGGCGAGCGCCTCCCCGGAGTGGAAGCGTCCGTCGCTCAGCCGGGCAAAGACCTGCGCCGCGAGCGGCAGCGTGGTGCCCGATCGTTCCGCCCCGCCTGTGCCGCCGCGCCGCGCCGCCATATCAGGACGAGCGTGCCCGCAGTCCGAGCAGCCACAGCCGCCGGGCGCGCGGCTCGGTGCCGGCGCGCATGCGCGCGATGTTCGCGCGGTGCGTGTAAATGACGAGGAGCGCCGCGAGCGCGGCGAACACGAGCAGCGGTCCGCGCATGTGCGGCCGCAGCGCCGCTGCCACCGCAAACACGACCGCCCCCAGCATCGAGCCGAGTCCGACGTACCCGCTCAGAACGACCGTGAGCAGCCAGGCGGCCAGCATCGGCACCAGCAGCAGCGGCGCGGCACCGAGCACCGCGCCGATCAGGGTCGCCACCCCTTTGCCGCCGCGCCGGCCGTACCACAACGGGTAGACATGCCCGAGGATCACCGCGATGCCGCACACGGCCACCGGCCACTGGCGATCGAGCGCCCCGGAGGCCAACGGCAAGATCGCCGCGCGGGCCAGTACCGCGGTCGCGAACC
>JAKADE010000620.1 GCA_021820785.1 Pseudomonadota bacterium | reverse complement strand
GAATGAGCATTCATGCTCAGGCTCACCGTCGATGCGCCTGGATCCGCCGCTCACCCCGACACCGTACGGCCGCGCTCCTGAACCGGTATCTCGAACGTCACCCGCAGGCCGCCGGCCGCTGCGGCCGCCTCCGCCCAGATCCGGCCGTGATGCAAATCGAGGATCGAGCGGCAGATGGCGAGCCCGAGCCCGCTGCCGCGCTCATCACCCCCCGGTTCACCGAGCCGCACGAAGCGCTCAAAGATGCGCTCGCGGTCCCGCGCGGCGATATGCGCTCCCTGGTTCTCCATGCTGACGCGCCACACGGCGGGCGTGACGACGGAGCGCATCGCAATGACACTGTCGCGAGGAGCGGCACGCACCGCGTTGACCAGAAGATTCAGCAGCACCTGTCGGATGCGGTGCGGCTCGAAGCTCACCGCGCCGTCCCCACGGCACTCCAGCTCGAAGCGCAGGCCGTGGTGCTCGGCGAGGACCCGCGCATCCTGGGCGAACTGGCCGAGAAACGCGTCCGGCTGCTGTCGCTCCAAGTGCAGTGTGATGGCACCTGCTTCGGCACGCGAAAGGAACAGCATCTCCTCAATGATCCGGCTGAGGCGCGCCAGTTCCTCCAGCTGCATCTGTACGGCTTCCTCCTGGTCGGGTGCGAGCCGTCCGGTCACCAGCAGTTTCTCGGCCTGCAGGCGGATCAACGACAGGGGCGTCTTCAGTTCATGCGATGCTTCCGCGGCGAACCGGCGGATCTGGTTGAACGCATCCTCCAGCCGGTCGAACATCTGATTCAGCAACCGCGCGAGTTCGGAGATCTCGTCGCGAACCGCCGCAACGGGAATTCGCTCCCCGAGATTGTCCGAGCCGATGCGCCGGGCGGTCTCGCGGATCAGGCGCACCGGTCTGAGCGCCATGCGGCTCAACGCAAAGCCGATGAGCGTGCTGACGCCGAGCATCCCGCCGAGCAGACTGGCACAGACTTCCACATACCCGTCCATATCGCGATAGACCTGTGCCGCGGAGGTCCCGACGGCCACATCGAACGGGGGCAGCACGAATTCGGCGATTCGCAACGGACCGATTCCCGGCAGCGAGCCATCGTAGCGCCGCCGATGCGGCACGTCCGGCAGGGGCCGCCCGCCGAGATTTCCGGAGTAGAACACCACGCCATGTCCGGGGACGTGCACGTCGATATAGAAGAGTACCTGTCCGTATTGGGTGGTGGCACGGATCCGTTGGTTGATCTGCGCCGGCGTGAGCGTCTGGTAGCGCGGCCCGAGGTGTGCGCGGATCTGCGCGTACTCGGCGGCATCGAGCTGATCGAGGCCACGGATGAGATAGCTCTCGAGCAACTGATAGCCGACCACGAACAGCCCGGCGAGCGTGACGGTTGCCGCCAGGGCATACCATGCGGCCAGGCGCAGACTGATCGAGCGCAGCATCTACAGCAGCTGATAACCGACGCCGCGCACCGTCTTGAAGTACGGCTCACCGGCGCTGCGTTCGATCTTTGCGCGCAGACGGCTCATGTAGACATCGAGCAGATTGGTATCCACCTCATAGTTCGACGCCCAGATCTTCTCCGAGATCAGGGTGCGCGCCAATATGCGGCCGGGGTTCTGCATGAAGATCTCGAGCAGCGCAAACTCGCGCCGGGTCAGTTCCAGCGGCTGCCCGTGCAGCAGCACGGTCTGACTCAGCAGGTCAAGGCGAATGCCGTGATAGTCGAGCACGGTTTCGCGCACCTCGGACTGACGGCGCAGCTGTGAGCGCACCCGCGCCAGCAGTTCCTCGAAGCTGAACGGCTTGGGCAGGTAGTCATCGGCCCCGAGATCCAGGCCGCGGACCCGGTCCTGAACCGAGTCGCGTGCGCTGAGAATCAGCACCGGTTCCTTGAAGCCGCTGCGGCGCCACTCGCGCAGCAGATCGAGTCCATCCCCATCGGGCAATCCGAGGTCCAGAATGATCAGATCGTATCCGCTCTCGCACAGCGCATCGCGAGCCGCAGCGCAGCTACCCGCGCAGGTGACGGTATAGGCCCGCTCGGCAAGTCCCTGGCGCAGCAGCCGAGCGAGGCGGGCCTGGTCTTCAACGATGAGAATCTTCATGGCCCTGGTCCTGTCTCGGGTGCAATCGAGCCGGGTGCTGTGATCGGTGCTGGCTGTGGCGCCGCGACCGGGCGGCGCCTCACGTGGGCCAAGCGGCATCGGCAACTCGGCACGATCCGCCGTGCGCTGCGCCAGAGTCTGCGGCGCCGCCAGGCGACGCCCTGAAGTCGACCCAGACATGCCCCCCCACTTGCCGTCGCAACTGCCCCGATTCCGCACCGAGCCGCGCAGTCCCGTGAGCAGACGAGACGAACCTGTCGCCGGCGATGGCGGTCCGGCCCCCCGACCCCGATATCGTCGTCCGGTGCCGAGTCCATCATACCGCTTGCACTGTCTCGTCGGACCCTGGACAGGGCCCATGTCGAGCCCGCCGGACCGACCCGTACGGTGCGCCTCACCAGAGGATCGACGGATACTCAGTACGCTCGCCGGCCGATCCGCGGCGCGACCCTCTTGTCGTGCTCCCCCGTTGCGTATCCGCAATGCGCGAGGTCGGGACAGGCTACGCTGTGAATCTGAAACGACGCTGAATCGATTCTGACGGATTATTCAGGTTCCAGGCCGGACTTGCGTCGGTCCGCGCGCAGCGGACGGACGCCGAGCCGCAGGCTCAGGCGCCTGTGGGCGTATTGGCGTTAAAGGCGATGCAGATCCGCGGCTCGCTGCCCTCGTGCGGCTCGACGTAGTGCTCCATCCAGGAGGGAAAGAGCACCAGCAGCCCCTCGCTCGGGGCGAGTTCGATGTCGCAGTGTCCG
>JAKADE010000619.1 GCA_021820785.1 Pseudomonadota bacterium | reverse complement strand
TCAGCGGGACCCGGCGCAATGCGTGCCGCGGCTGCTGGCGCCGGCGGACCTGCCGCGGGAGCGATGGCCGGCGGCGGCGGCGGTGCGGCGGCCGCAGAGGAACCTGCCTCGACGTCCAGGCGGGCGAGGGGGCGTCCGACCGGTACATGCGTGCCCGGCTGCACCAGGTGCTGCAGGACCTGACCGTCGTCGTAGGATTCGATGTCGATGAGTCCCTTGGTGGTCTCGACCGTGGCGAGCGGCTCGCCGCGGCGAATCCGCTCGCCGGGCTGCTTCAACCATTGCGTGAGCGTCGCGCCCTCCATGTCGGCGCCGAGTGAGGGCAGCACGAAGTCGACGTCCATCAGGTGCTCCCGCCGCCGGCAAGCACCGCACGAACCGCGGTCACGATGTGCTCGGCGCTGGGCAGCGCAGCTTCTTCGAGATGCTTCGCGTAGGGGACCGGCACTTCTGCGGTGCACACCCGCGCCGGTGGTGCATCGAGGTCATAGAAAGCCTGCTCGATGATGCGGCTGATGATCTCGGCCGACAGGCTGCCGCTGCGCCAGCCTTCGTCGACCACCACAGCCCGGCGCGTGCGCCGCACGCTCTCGAGGAAGGTCGCGTCATCGAGCGGGCGTAGCGTGCGCAGATCGATCACTTCGGCTTCGATGCCTTCTCGGGCCAGGGTTTCAGCGGCGTCGAGGCATTTGTACAGGCTCCAGCCGTAGGTGATGAGCGTGACGTCCCGTCCCGGCCGGCGGATGGCCGCGTGGTCGAGATCGACCTGGCGGACACCGGGGCTGAGCGTGCCCTCGAGGTTGTAGAGATAGAGATGTTCGAACAGCAGGACCGGGTCCGGGCAGGCAAGCGCTGCGCCGAGCATGAACCGCGCATCCTCGAGCGTCGCGGGCACAGCGATCCTCAGTCCGGGGATGTGCGCGTACCAGCCCTCCAGACTGTGCGAGTGCTGGGCCGCGAGCTGTCGGCCGGCGCCGGTCGCCAGACGGATCACGAGCGGAACATTCAGCTGGCCGCCCGACATGTGACACAGGGTCGCGGCATTGTTCACGATCTGATCGAGGGCGAGCAGGCTGAAGTTCACCGTCATGATTTCGACGATGGGGCGCAACCCGCCGAGCGCGGCCCCGATGCCGGCGCCGACGAAGGCGGATTCCGAGAGTGGCGTGTCGCGAATGCGCTCCGGTCCAAACTCCTCGAGCAGCCCTTTGCTGACCGCGTAACTCCCGCCGTAGCGGCCGACATCCTCACCCATGAGGAAAACGCGCGGGTCGGCTTCGAGGGCGCCGCGCAGCGCCTCACGCACCGCGTCGCGATAGGTGATCCTGGCCTCGGGCTCAGGCGGTGCGTTCGGCGTAGACATACCGCTCCAGATCGGACACCGCTTCCCACGGAGCGCTTTCGGCAAACTGCACGGCGGCGTCGACTTCGGTCAGGGCGTCGCGCTCGAGACGCTGATAGTCATCTTCGCTCATCAGACCGGATGCGCGCAGACGCGTGCTCAGGGTGACGATCGGTCCTTTTTTCTGCCACGCTTCGATCTCCGCCTTGTCGCGATAGAGTTGCGGATCGAACATGGAATGGGCGCGGAAGCGATAGGTGCGCATCTCGAGCAGAGCCGGCGCGCCATCCCGACGCATCTTTGCGACCGCGTCGCGGACTGCGGACTCGACCGCGAGCACGTCCATGCCGTCGACGGCCCGGGCCTCGATCCGGTAGGCGCCCGCCTTCGCCGTGACATCGGTCTCGGCCTGCGCCCGCTGCAATGCGGTGCCCATGGCGTACAGGTTGTTCTCGCAGATGAACAGGACGGGCAGCGTCCAGAGTGAGGCGAGATTGAGCGATTCGTGGAACTCGCCCTCGGCCACGGCCCCATCGCCGAAGAAACAGACCGTGACGTCGGTGCGGGCCTGCAGCTTCGCGGCGAGTGCCAGGCCCACGGCGATCGGCAGCCCGCCGGCGACGATGGCGTTGCCGCCGAAGAAGCGCCGTTCGGCATCGAACAGATGCATCGAGCCGCCGCGGCCTCGGCTGCAGCCGCTCTGCTTGCCATACAGCTCCGCCATCACCCGGGTCATCGGAATGCCGCGGACGATGGCATGTCCGTGTTCACGGTAGGTTGCGACGATCGCATCGGAGTCGCGCAGCGGCGTAATCGCGCCGACGGCAACGGCTTCTTCCCCGTTGTACAGATGCAGAAAGCCGCGGATCTTCATCTGGCCGTACAGCTGGTAGCAGCGATCCTCGAAGACGCGGATGCGCAGCATCTGGCGCATCAGCGCCAGCGCGTGTTCGCGCTCGAGCTGAACTGCAGGGGCCGCGCTCATTCCCGGCCCTCGAGCGTCGAGAGATCCCCTTCGGGCAACCCCAGCTCGCGCGCCCGCAGCAGGCGCCGCATGATCTTGCCGCTGCGGGTGCGGGGCAGACTGTCGCTGAAGGCGATTTCCCGGGGTGCGACCGCCGCGCCGAGCAGGCGGCGCGCGTGGCCCAGGATCTTCAGGCGCAACGCATCGCTCGGCTCGAAGCCGCTGCGCAGTTCGACGAACGCCTTCACGGCCTGTCCGGCCACCGCGTCCGGGACGCCGATGACGGCGACCTGCGCGACCGCGGGGTGCCTCATCAGCGCGCTTTCAACTTCGAACGGACTGATGAGGTGGCCGGAGGACTTGATGATGTCATCTGCACGCCCCACGAACCAGAACTGACCGTCCTGGTCCCGCCGCGCCAGATCGCCGGCGAGGTACCAGCCGTCGATGAAGCATTGCCGGTAGCGGTCGGGGTCTTCGAGGTAGCTGCTGAACATCGACGGCCAGCCGGGCCGCAGCGCAATTTCCCCGACCTGTTCAGGGGATTCGAGGAT
>JAKADE010000618.1 GCA_021820785.1 Pseudomonadota bacterium | reverse complement strand
CCTGGGTGCGAACTACCAGGGCCTGATCGAGGGCACCGTGCTGATTGGCGCGGCGGCCATCTACACGGTGGGCGGGCGCAGCCGCGGCCCCCGGGGGCGCCTGGGCGAGCCGCCGCGCGGCGCGCCCGAGGCCCATCAGGCACAATCCCAGCCGACCGTCCTCTGAGGCGAAAGGAGGTTGCATGACCAACGATAGGCTGCTCGATCTCGAGGAACGCCGCACCAAATACTCGGTGCCGGCGCTCGAGAAGGGTCTCGACGTACTCGAATACCTCTCCGATCAGGCCGTGCCGCTCACGCAGGCACAGCTGGCACGCGCGCTGAACCGCCAGGCCGGGGAAATCTTCCGCATGCTCGCGTGCCTGGAGAGCCGCGGTTACCTGCGGCGCGAGCCGACCAGCGGCGCCTACTCGCTGACGCTGAAGCTGTTCGAACTCTCGCGCACGCACTCCCCGTACGAGGTGCTGCTGAAGGCAGCGCAGCCGCTGATGCGCGGGCTCGCCGAGGACCTGCGCGAGTCCTGTCACCTCTCGGTGCTGCACCGCGAGCGGGTGCTCGTACTGGCCCAGGAAGAGAGCCCGAAGCCATTCCGCCTGTCGGTCGAAGTCGGCTCGCAGCACTCCCCGATGCACACCACCTCCGGACGGGTGCTGCTGGCGAACATGTCGAGCGACGCCTGCGAGGAGCTGCTGACGCACGACCTGGAGTGGCGGCGCGAAAAACCCGCAACCCGCACCCAGTTCCTCAAGCGTCTGGCGGCCATCCGCGCGCGCGGCTACGAACGTTCCGAGGGCGAGCGCTTCGTCGGCGGGCTGGACATCGGTGTGCCGGTCGGCGCGCCCGGCTCGTCCATCAAGGCCGCGCTCACCATCGCGACCCTGAAGGAAAAGAACGGGCCGAGCCTCGAGACCATGCTCCCGGCGCTGCAGACCTGCGCGGAGGTCATCGCCGTGCACGCAGGCCTGAAGCCGGAAGAGGAGGCGCACGGTGCGTCCGCTCCGCATAGCAGTTCGTAAGTTCGATCCGTTCGAGGCGGCTTTGCGCCGCCAGTTCGAGGATTTCGCGCGTACTGCGGGTGGCGCACCGACACTGGAAATCGAAGCGCTCGAGCTGAACGAGTTGCACGCGCGGCTGCTGCAGCAGCCGGCGCTGCGCGACGGGACGCTCGATCTGGCCTTTCTGTGCACCGACTGGCTCGCCGAGGCGCATGCCGCGGGCGTGATCGAGAACTTGCGCCCCCACCAGGAGCGAGCCCCGATTGCCGATTTTCCGAACGCCTGGAGTCGCTCGCTGGTCTCACTGCAGGATTTCGCCGGCGGCTTCTGGGCAATGCCCTATCACGATGGTCCGGAGTGCCTCATCTACCGCACGGATCTGCTCGAGGCCGCGGGCCTTGGGGTGCCCGCCACCTGGGAGGATTTTCACGCCACCGCCCGAGCGCTGCACGACCCTGCGCGCGGCCTCTACGGTACCGTCCTCGCACTCTACCCGGACGGCCACAACGGCTTTTACGACTTCTGCATCCAGGTCTGGTCGCGCGGCGGCGAGCCATTCGGCCCTGACGCCCGGCCGCAGCTGCGCAGCGCCGAAGCCGAGGCGGCACTCGACTTCCTGCGGCATCTGGCACGCGATCCGGCGGCGATTGCTCCGGGCGCGCGCACACTGGACAGCGTGAAGTCAGGTCTGCTCTTCTGCGCCGGTCAGGTGGCGCTGATGGCCAACTGGTTCGGATTCGCGGCGCTCGCGCAACGCTGGGAAGGCAGCGCGGTCCGCGATCGTGTCGCGATCGCTCCGCTGCCCAGGGGGCCGGGGGGCCGCAGCGTCTCGCTCAACGTGTTCTGGGTGATCGCGCTCGCCGCCGGCTCGACCCAGAAGACGCTGGCGTGGGAATTTCTGCGCCACCTCGCGACGGCGCCGATGGACAAGCTGACCACCCTGGAAGGGGCGATCGGCGTGCGCCGCTCCACATGGGCTGATGCGCAGGTCAATCGAATGATCCCGTTCTATCACCAGCTCGAGGGTTTGCACGAGCGCGCGCGCGAGCTGCCTCTGCATCCGCGGCTCGCCGCGGCGTCCCACGTCATCGATGAGCTGCTCTCGCGCGCACTCGGCACCGAGGAATCCAGCCGCTCGTTGCTGAACGCAGCGCAACGGCGACTCGAGGACATTCTGCGATGAGCCGACTCTGGTCGCCTGAGGCGCTGCGCCAGCACCACCCTCGTCCGAGTGCCCCGCGTCCGATCGTCATCATCGGCACCGGCGGCATCGTCAATGATGCCCACCTGCCGGCGTACCGCAAGGCGGGATTCGCCGTGGCGGGCGTGTTCGACGTCGACGCTGCCAAGGCGCGCGTCATCGCGCAGCGCTGGGGCATCGAGCGGGTATATCGAACCCTCGAGGAGGCCGCCGCCACGCCGGAGTGCGTATTTGACGTTGCGGCGCCGCCGGTGGCCCACCGGGCCATTCTCTCGGTGCTGCCCGCCGGCGCACCGGTGCTGATTCAAAAGCCGCTCGGACTCGACCTGGCGCAGGCCACCGCGATCCGTGCCGTCTGCCGCGAGCGGCGGCTCGTTGCGGCGGTCAACTTCCAGCTGCGCTTCGCGCCGATGATGGAGGCCGTGGCAGCCGCCGTGACTGAGGGACTGCTGGGTCGGCTCATCGACCTGGAAGTGCACCTCAGTCTGGTGACGCCGTGGGAGCTGTTCCCGCACCTCGTTCCGAATCCGCGCGTCGAGATCGTCTCGCACTCCATACATTATCTCGACACGCTGCGTGCGCTTGCCGGCGAGCCGCGTGGGGTGCTGGCGCGAACCTACCACTATCCGGGCAGTGCGCTGGCACAGACTCGAACCAGTGCCATCC
>JAKADE010000617.1 GCA_021820785.1 Pseudomonadota bacterium | reverse complement strand
CGGCCGTCCTGCGGCCGGGCGAGTAGCGCCTGGTACTGGTCGAGCACCGACTGCATCGACTCGAGCTCGCCCTGCAGTTCCAGCTGCAGGCGCGCCTCGGCGGTGCGCAGCGCGCGGTAGCGCGTGCGCGTGGTGAGCAGTGCCGCATCGAAATGCGCGTGCAGCAGATCCCGGTACAGCCCCATCACCAGGGCCATCGAGGCCCCGGACAGGCCGATCAGCCCGTGCACGGTACCGAGCCGGCGTGCCGCAGCCCTGGCCTGCTCGGCCGAGGTGCGCGCATCGAGCAGGAAGCGCAGGTGCGCGGCCTGCTTGCGCACCAACCCCTGCAGTTGTTCCTCGGACAGGCACGCCAGGATCGAAGCGGTCTCGGTACGGCTGCCGAGTTCGCGGTAGAACGCGGCGGCGAACTGTTCGGCCACGGCCTCGATGTGCGGCGCGACGCTCTGCATCAACTCCTGCATCTCCGGCCCGAACGGGTCGAATGCGGTTTCGGCGAGCTGCTCGCCCGGCATCGAAGCGCCGATCCGCCACCATTGCGTCCGGGTGCGCTTGGACTGTTTGGCCTGATACATCGCCGCATCGGCCTGGCGCAGCAGCGCCTCGGCTTCCTCGCCGTCGAGCGGAAAGAGCGCCAGGCCCATCGTCATGTCCACCGAGGCCGGTGTCGCGCCGCTCACTTCGAACGGCGTCTCGACGGCGCGGTGCAGGTGGCGCAGCGCGGCGCTCAACTGGGGCAGCTCCTGGGCGCTCTCGAGATCCTCCAGCACGACGACGAACTCATCGCCGCCGAGTCGCGCGATGAAATCCGACTCGCGCAGCCACTCGCGCAGGCGCCGCGAGAGCGCGCGCAGCAGCTCATCGCCCGCATCGTGGCCGAGCCGGTCGTTGACCGGTTTGAAGTCATCCAGATCGATCACCCCGAGGGCGAGCGACGTGCCGCGCCGTCGAGCGCGGGCGATCGCCGGCGGCAGATACTCCTCGAGCGCAAGCCGATTCGGCAGCCCGGTGAGCGGGTCGGTGCGCGCCATGCGCGCATCCTGCAGCTGCAGCGAGCGGATGCGCTCCTTCAGATCGAGTTCATCGAGGCCGTGACCGAGCAGCGCGCCGATGCGCGTGCACACGTCGATCGTGCCGGCATCGAACCCCTCGCGCCGCGGGGCTGAGAGCGCGAGGATGGCCCACACCCGAGCGCCTCTGATGATCGGCAAGGCCAGAAGGCTGAACCAGCGGTGCGCGCTGAAGCCGGCGTGCCAGGGTGCAAGTGTGGGGTCGGCCAGCGTGTCGTTGCAGACCTGCAGCGTCTTGCTGTTCCACGCCTTGACCACGAGGGAGGCCGTCTCTGTGTCCACGAGCCGCGGTGGGTCGCTGCGCACCTGTTCGGCACCCTCGCCGTCGAGGGCTAGCACCTCGAAGGCGCCACACGGGCCTGGCCGGCCGATCCAGGCGGTATGAAACGGGGTGTCGCAGGACAGCTTGGCGCACAGGCTCGCGAGTATCTCGTGCTCGCGTCGGCACTGGATGAGCACATCGCCGCAGTGCAGCAGCGCCCGGTAGAGCGTCTGCAGATCGAGCAGCTGCTGGCGTTGCAGAAGCAGATCGAAGGTTCGCTGCCCCAGCGCATCCGACAGTCCGCTGACGGTGTCGACGAGGCGGCCGCGGGCCTGCGGATCCAGATCCTCCAGCGGCAGCGCCCGTGCATCGCCGGCCTGGCGCGCCTGGACCTCGCGGGCCATCTGCCGATCCACCTCCATGATGTGTCGCAGCAGCCACTGGGCGAGAAACGACAGCAGCTCGACGCTGACGTCCGCGCCGCAATCGTGGTTGAGCATGCGCGCCTGCTGCAGGAAGCCGCGGAATTTCTCATGAGCCTGCAGATGCATCGTGCGGTGCGCGTCATCGACCTGCCACTGGCGCATCAGCCGGGCCTCGGCGCGGAAGTGATCGCGGGTGTAGTCCGCGAGCGCATCGAGCAGGCCATCGAGCTCCTCGGGCCGGGCGCCGCGGGCCTGGGCGTGCGCGGCGCGATTGAAGATCTCGAGCAGCCGCTGATGCTGCGCATCGAGCAGCGGCTCGCCCGTGGCCATGGCGGCATTCCAGTGCAGCGGCTGCACCTGCGGCGGTTGTTGCGTCTCTGTGCGCGTGGTAGCCAAAGCGGGCGAGATCCGAATTCGCGTCCTGTGGAACCCGGGCACGACACCGCCCCGGGCGAAAGCCGATCCGAGCGGATTTTGGCGCATCGGCGCGCCGGCGGCCGGACAAACCGCATCATCCTGTGGCATGGGACCGGACGCACCTCTCAGTTTTGCGCCGCTCGGCCGCGGGAAATCCCCGCCGGCCGGCGGCGCCGGCGTCGGTGGATGACGACGCCGGCGCGGCAATCCGTCCGCACGCGACGGCCGGAATCCGTAAAATCCCGGCCTTTCCGATGGACAAGGAGCCGACCGACATGAAACCGATGAGCGCCGCGCTGGTCATGGTGCTGCTGGGACCCGCGACGGCATTCGCCGCATCCTCCACCGCGGCCCCGGCCGCCGCGCATTTCACCGGCAAGGGACAGCTGGGCTTCGTGGCCTCGCAGGGCAATGCGCAGGGCAAATCCGCCAACGCCGCGATCAACCTGAACTACCTCTCGGGGCTTTGGAAGCACAGCCTGGATCTGTCCGCGCTCTACGGCCAGAGCCTCGGGATCGTCTCAGCTGAGCGCTGGACGGCGATGTGGCAGTCGAACCGCAAGATCAGCGCCGATGCCTATGCCTTCGGCTCGCTGCGTTACGAACACGACATGTTCGACGGCTTTCAGTACCAGGGGAGCGGCGCGCTCGGTGTCGGCTACACGCTGATCCACTCCAAGACGACCAC
>JAKADE010000616.1 GCA_021820785.1 Pseudomonadota bacterium | reverse complement strand
CGGCCGATCGGGCGCAGGAACTCGCCGATGCGCTGGAAGTCTGCGCGCGTCTGGCGCGCACATTGTGTGCATCGCTGTCGCGCTACGAGCCGCAGCTGCTGAGCTGCTATCGCGAGGCTGACCGCTGGTACTCCGAACCGCTCGAATTTCTCACCCTGCTGATCGACGGGGAGCGCCGGCGCGTGCCCCTGCCGCTCGGTCCGCTCGACGCCGCACTCGGCACGTCACGAGTGTTCTTCGGCAATGAACTCATTGAGTATCGGCTGCTCAGTGCAAGTCGTGTCGGGGCGATGCTCGGCATCAAGGAGTACCCGACCCCGAGCGTGCCGGGCATGCTGGATGCGCTCCTCGCCGCGCCGTTCGCGTTCGTCCTCACCCAATCGTTCGTGTTCCTGTCGAAGGCGAGCGGCCAGCAGCTGCTCAGCCGCCAAATCAACCGCATGGCGAACGCAGGGGATTATGCCCGCTCGCAGGCCGAGGAGCTGACTGAGGCGCTCGATGCGCTGACCAGCAATGAGTTCGTCATGGGTGAGCATCACTTCTCACTGCAGGTCCTCGCCGATCTCGAGGCACCGTCCGGCGAGCAGCGCCTCGAGGCGTTCAATCAGCAGCTCGCCCGGGCCCGGGCGCTGCTCGCCGATACCGGCATGACCGTGGCGCGGGAGGACTTGGGTCTCGAGGCCGCGTTCTGGGCGCAGCTGCCCGGAAATTTCGCGCTTCGGCCGCGGTTGGCGCCGATCACGTCCCGGAACTTCTGCGCGCTCGCGCCGTTTCACAACTTCCCGGCCGGCCGCGCCACCGGCAATCACTGGGGCGAGTCGCTCGCCATCCTGCAGACGCGGGCGCGCTCTGCGTTTCACTTCTCACTGCATGCCGCGGCCGGTGAGGGCGCCCGGCGCGATACCGGACACACCTTCATCTGCGGACCGACCGGCTCCGGCAAAACGGCGCTGATCGGCTTTCTCGTCACGCTGCTGACGCGCCAGGACGCCACGCAGGTGATCCTCGACAAGGACCGCGGCCTGGAAATTCTGGTGCGCGCGCTCGGCGGCACGTACCTGCCGCTGCGCAGCGGTGCACCGAGCGGGTTCAACCCGCTGCAGCTGCCGCCCACCGCAGCCAATGTGCAGTTTCTACACGAGTGGCTCGAGCTGCTCGCCCGAGCGCCGCTCGGTGCGGCGCTCTCGGTGCGTGAGCTCGGCGACCTCGATCAGGCGTTGCGCGGCACGCTGGCGCTCGACCCGCCGGCCCGGCGGCTCTCGCGACTGCTGGAATTTCTGGATGCCACCGAGCCGGAAGGCGTGCACGGCCGGCTCGCACGCTGGTGCGAGAGTGCGGGCGGGGAGTATGCGTGGGTATTCGACAACCCGGTCGATCAGATCGCCGAGCGGCTCGCGGGCGAGCGGCTGTTCGGCTTCGACATCACCGAGTTTCTGGATCAGGAGCGCTGCCGGGTGCCGATTTCGCTGTACCTGCTGCACCTGGTGCGCGGGCTGCTCGACGGGCGGCGCGTGGTGTGCTGGCTGGATGAGTTCTGGCGGCTCATCGAGGATCCGGTATTCGAGAAATTCGCCAAAGACGGACCGAAGACCTGGCGCAAGCTCAACGGCGTGATGGTGCTCGCGACACAGAGCGCGAGCGACGTGCTCGCCAGCCGCATCAGCCGCACGATCATCGAGCAGACCCCGACCAAGATTTTCTTTCCGAACCCGAGCGCCTTCGGCGAGGAGCTGCTCGAGGGGTTCGCGCTGTCGGGGCGGGAGTTCGCGCTGATCAAGGACGAACTCGCCCCGGGGGCGCGCGCCTTTCTCATCAAGCAGGGCACCCAGAGCGTGGTGTGCCGGCTCGAGCTCACGGGCCTCGAGGCGGAAATGCAGGTGCTCTCGGCCCGGGCCGGTGGACTGCGCCGTCTCGATGCGCTGCTGCGCGAGCGCGGCGCGGCACCCGCGGCGTGGCTCGAGGCATTTCTCGCCCAACCCGACACCGAGTGACCGAACGGAGACGCGCCATGAGATCGATACTGTGTGCCTGGGGGCTGCTGTTCATTGCGGTCGCGCCGGCGGCGCGCGCCCAGTGGGCGGTGATCGACGTGGCGGCCGTCGCGCGCCTGAGCGCGGAGCTGCAGACGCTCGATCAATCGTTGACCACTCAACAGCAGGAGTTCGGCGCCGCCGAGGCCCAATTGCGCGGCATGAGCGGCACGCGCGGCATGCAGGATCTGCTCGGTGGCATCCGCCGCAATTACCTGCCGGAGAACTGGGCGCAACTGCGCGCTGCGGCCGACGGCAACCCCGGCAGCTACCCGAAGCTCTCCGCAGCGGTGCGCGGCGCGATGGTCGCACACGCCTATCTCAGTTCCGGGCAGCTGCAGATCCTCTCGCCGAGCGCCCGGCAGCAACTGCTCGCCAACCGGCGCACCGCCGCACTGCTCGAAGCGCTTTCAGCGTCTGCGCTCAGCGACGCCAGCGCCAGGTTTTCGGGGTTGCAGCAGCTGATTGCGACGATCGGCACGGCGCGGGACCAGAAGTCAATTCTCGACCTGACGGCGCGCATCGGCGCGGAGCAGACCATGCTCGAGAACGAGCAGACCAAGCTGCGCGTGCTGTTCGCGGCCGCTGAAGCGCAGCGATGGATCGATCACGAGCGTGAGCGCGAGGCGGCCATCGCCGCGCAGGGCAACTTCGCCACACGGTTTCGTCCGACGCCCTGAGGGCGGCCGGCGGGTCACGGAGAGCACACGGGGCAGCGGTCATGGGATTTTTCGCCACTTTCTGGACCTGGCTGAATGGTGCGCTCTCGAGCTACATCGGCGCGACCACGGCGCGCGTGGCGATGCTCCTGGAGCCCGCGCTCATTGCCCTC
>JAKADE010000029.1 GCA_021820785.1 Pseudomonadota bacterium | reverse complement strand
TGGCGCTGGAGCTGGCGCAGGCTTTCGCCCGGTTGGGCAGTCACGTGACCATTCTGGCGCGTCATACGCTGCTGTACCGCGAAGATCCGCTGGTGGGCGAGGCACTCACGCAGGTTTTCCGCGGCGAGGGTATCGAAGTTCGCGAGCACACCCTGGCGAGGCAGATTGCCTACGATGGTCTGGAGTTCGTCCTTCATACCGGCCGGGAGGAGCTGCGCGCCGAGCGGCTGCTGGTGGCCGCCGGACGGACGCCGAATACGCAGGGGCTGGGTCTGGAGGGGATGGGTGTGGCACTCAATGAGAGGGGGGCCATCCGCGTCGATCGGACGCTGCGCACCAGTGTACCCGGCATATTTGCCGCCGGCGATTGTACTGACCTTCCGCAGTTCGTATATGTGGCTGCGGCGGCAGGGGCAACGGCAGCCGTCAACATGACGGGAGGGGAGAGGGCGCTGGACCTGTCGATCCTGCCCGAGGTGGTCTTTACCGATCCGCAGGTGGGGGCGGTCGGTTACAGCGAGGCGGAGGCGCGTCACGAGGGGATCGATGCCGATACGCGCGTGCTCACGCTGGATAATGTGCCGCGTGCGCTTGCCAATTTCGACACGCGTGGCTTCATCAAGCTCGTCGCCGAAAGGAGCTCAGGACGGCTGCTCGGCGCGCAGGTGGTGTCGAGCGAGGCCGGGGAAATCATTCAGAGTGCCGCGCTGGCGCTACGCGCCGGCATGACGGTCAATGAGTTGGGCGCACAGCTGTTTCCTTACCTCACCTGGGTGGAGGGACTGAAGCTCGCGGCGCAGACTTTCACTACCGACGTACGGCGCCTGTCGTGTTGCGCCGCCTGACAATGCTCGGCACGGTAACGGCTGAAGTGGAGGGTCGAATGATGAGTTCGGATTCTGTCGCGCGTCGCTCCAAAGATTGGTCCCGCCAGTACACCGGCTTACTGCTCTGGTGGGGGCTGCCGCTTCTGATGGGTATCTCGGCGGGCTTTTTCAGATTGTCGCTGCATGGTACTGCCTTGGTATGGGCGGGGGCATTTGCGTGGATGGGCACCGGCTGTGTGCTCAACGCGCGGCGCTGCAGACGTCTGCATTGCTTTTTCTCGGGGCCCGCTCTTTGGCTTGGCGCGATCGGCGCACTGCTGGTCGGCTTGCGGGTCCTGTCCAGTGCACACGCTCTTCAGTACGTGATCTGGGGCACTGCCGGGCTGGTCGCCCTGTCTTATCTCCCCGAGACGATCTGGGGAAAATATGCCCACCGGAGCTGACGTTCTCTCAGGATCGCTCCGCATAGCGCTGAACCACCTCGCAGGAGGGACATCGGGCCGAGGCGAAACAACTGCGGGTATCATGCTGTTCAGTGCAGTGTCGAGGGGGCATGCTCTGGCTTGCGCGACTCGCCGCACTGAGCAGGTCCTGAGGTGCACCGCCCATGGGGTCCGGCGAGGTTCTCCGAAAGCGCGTAACAAGGGGAAGTCCCCGTCGTCATCGCAGAGGGTTTGGGGACGGTGTGTGGCGACTCGATCGCCGGTACTGAAAGCGCCGCACGCATCGTGACCGGCGGAGGTGAAGGGCATGACCGATGAGCGTACTGGCGACATGAGACCGATACCCGTCGGCAGACGAATGGCCTGGGCGGGCCTCGCCGCGACGCTGGCGGCACTGCTCGCGCTGTTCGCCGGGGGCTATTGGGTCTACACCCACGTGGTGGGGACGCTCCTCTTTCAGGCCCAAAGCGCCCCGATCCTTCCGAAGAGCCTGATTCTCGTGCTGGCTATCCTGGCCGGTGCGGCATCCTTCTTCTCGCCGTGCAGCCTCGCCATCACGCCGGCTTTCCTGGCTTATTTCGTTGAGAAGGATTCACGCCGGGACCTCCCTCCGAGCCCTCGGCGAATGCTGTCCGCGGCCCTCCTGATCGCGACCGGCATCGTCGGGGTCTCCGCCGTCGCCGGGCTGCTGGTCGGTCTGATCGGCGCCATCGTGTACAACGTGCTCGTCTATCTGATTCCGCTGGTCGGAGCGGTCTTCATCGTCCTTGGTGTCATGATGCTTCTCGGCCGTGGCGGCGGGTTGGCCCGGATATCCCGATACCTGCCGGGGCGGCGCTATTACGAGCGCTACGTGAGCGAGGGCACGGGCAACCGTCCCGGAGGCTTGATCGCATTTGGCGTCGCGTATGGGGCGGCGTCGCACAGCTGCACGTTGCCGGTGGTCATCGGGATTCTCATGCTGCCGATCGCAGCCGGAAACTACTGGCTCGCGGGGATTGCCGTTCTGATCTATGGTGTCGCGCTTGCCGGGTTGATGCTCCTGATGCTGACGCTCGGCCAGCCTACGGTGACCGCGGTGCGACGCTGGACCGGGCCGTACTTGTCCTACATCATCGGAGCCCTTTTCCTGGCCACCGGCGGGTATCTCTTCCACTACTTCATGTTAAATTATGGACTGACTTTCGCTTTGTGAACGACAAAGGCGGACAGCGATGTATTTTCCCGCAATGCCACGGTCACTCGGACTCCCCCGCAATCGCAGCGGCAAGCTTGCCGCCGCCGCTCTTCTGTTGGTTTTGCTGACGATCGGATCGCCACAAGGTGTCAGCGCTGCGCAGCCCACGTCCGCCTCGGCGGCTTCCACGGCGATCGCTGCGCGGGCCGCAGCGGCCACCGCGGGCGTGCCGGTCTTCAAGATCGTGGAAGGCGCCAAGGGATCGCCCGACCCCTATACGCCGCGAGTGCTCGAGATTCCGGCGGGCCGGGAGGTTGCTCTGGACATTACCGACAACATCGGGGGCTGTGCGTTGGTCACGGTTTTTCCCGGTCTCGGACTGAATGGGAGAACGGTCCGCGCCCGCGTTCCCGTTGGGGAGACACGGCGCGTTCTGATCCGTGCCGCCAAAGCCGGGCGATATCGCTATCACTGCGGGGGTGACATGTACTTCGGTGAGATCGTCGCCCGCTGACGGAATCGAGTCCTGGGCCTTGCCAATCGACGCGCCGCGCTATCCCTGATTGATCCGATCCAGGATCGGGCAACACGGTCCGGAGCCGGTGCACAGGTTCAGCAGGCCGGTGAGCTCGGCATGCATCTGCTCGATCTCCCGCAACTGCACTTCGAGCGCATCGCGCTTGTGCTGCGCCAGCTCACGCACGGCGCGACTCGAGCGGCCGGGAGACTCCCGTAGCCGCAGCAGTTGCCGGATATCCGCGAGGCTGAATCCGAGGGCTTGCGCACGCTTGAGGAAACGCAGGCGCTCGAGGTCCGGCTCGCGATAGATTCGGCGCCCAGCCGCATTGCGGGCTGGGGGCGGCAAAAGACGCAGCCTGTCGTAGTAGCGCAGCGTATCGGGCGTGATCCCGAGGGCTTTCGCCGTGCTTCCGATGCCTTGGTTCACGATTTCAATGCCTCGATCGGTCTCTCGAGCTGGCGGTGCAGCCGCCGGGATCCTGAGTCTACTCCCGATACGTGCCCGGCAGGGCTTGACCTGGAGTGCGCTCCAGGTCGTACCGTGGGTCCCCTTGAGCGGGGTGGGGCATGGTCTACGAATCGTCCGATGTTCTTCGAGCCTTCCTGCACGGCCTGCAGACGGGCGGCATTTTCTTCTATAAGGCGCTCTGGTCGATCCTGTTCGGGGTCGCGGTCACTGCGGCGATCGATGTCTTCATCGACAAGGATAGAATGGCTCGACTTCTCGGCGGGCGCGACGTGAAGACCATCGGCCTGGCGGCCGCGACGGGAGCGGCGAGCTCGGCCTGCACCTTCGGAGCGGTGACGATCTCCCAGGCGCTCTACAAGAAGGGGGCGTCCGTCGAGAGCACATTCGCCTTCGCGCTCGCCTCGACGAACATCGTCTTCGAGCTCTCCGTGCTCATCTATGTGCTGCTCGGGGGCGCGATTCTCGCGGCGGAATTCCTGAGTGGTGTGCTGCTCGTCGTCCTGATGACCATTCTCGTCCGACTGACGCTGCCCGTCCGTATGTTCGAGCGGGCGCGACAGGATCTCCAGGCGCGGGACACCGGCACCCCGGCCGCGATGCGGCGTCTCGTCGATGCGGGACTCTGGTACCGGATCGCCGACCGCTTTTTCCGGACGCTGAAGCGCATCTGGAAGAGTGTGGTCTTCGGTTTCCTGGCGGCTGGGTTCATCGCGGCTCTCGTACCCTCGCATGCGTGGCCCGTGCTGTTCTTGCGGCCGACGAATTTCCCCGCCGTGCTCGAGAATGCCGCCGTCGGCGTCGCGGTGGGGGCGCTGAGCTTCATCGGCTCGATCGGCATCGTGCCTTTCGCAGCGGCTCTCGCGATCGGGGGAGTCGCCTTTCCGGGGGTGGTCGGCTGTATCGTTGCCGATCTCATTACGATCCCCGTGCTCAATGTCTGGCGCCGCTACTTCGGGAACAAGGCGACGGCCTATATCCTCGTGATCTTCTACACGGCCATGGTGAGCTCGACGGTGCTCATCACGTATCTGTTCCGCCTCGGCGGATGGCTGCCCTCGAGAATCGAAGCCGGCCGGCTTGCCACCTTCCGCGTCCGTCTCGATTACACGCTGGTCCTGACCCTGTTATTTCTCGGCTTGACGCTGACTCTGTGGCTGGCCAAGAGGAAGGGTGAAGCGAGAAGCCTTGTGGGCCCTCCTGGGCTGCGGGGGCGCGCTCGAGGTGATTGAGTGGCGGCATCGAGGCTCCGGGACAGATCTGAATTCAGCTCGACGATCATTCTGAGCCGCTGGAGATCCTCACATGAGATCCGTTGTTCTGCAGATTCGAGGGATGCATTGCGACGGCTGTGCGAACTCGGTCAAGGCGTTGCTCGAGCGTGAGCCGGGCGTGAAGTCGGCCGCGGTCGCGTTTGAGAGCGGCGCGGCGCGGGTGCTCTTCGATCCGCTCAAGATTGAGGAAAAACGCCTGCTCGAGGTGGTCGAGCAACTGGGCTACACAGCGGTCGCGCGAAGGCCCGCGTAATGCTTGACTTGGAGCGCGCTCCAGGTCGTACCGTCGGCGCCATGAACACTTTGACGCAAGCGAATGATGCGATCCACCCCTGGGCGGAGGAGCCCTCAAGCCGGCCGAACCGCAGAAAGATCCGCGCGCACATCGGCGGACTGCACTGCTCGCTCTGCATCGGCACCATCGAGAAGGCGCTCGGGCGAATACAGGGGGTCGATAAGGTAGCCGTCAGCCTGACGCATGAGCAGGCGCTGGTCGAGTTCGACCCGCAGCTCGTGCAGCCGGAATCGCTGGTGCAGACCCTCCGGGATATTGGCTACACGCTCTATGATCCGAGGAAGCTGCGCTCGTTCGAGGACGAGGAACGCGAGCTCGTTCGCGAAGGACATCGTTTCGTCATTGCAGTGGGCGCGAGCCTCGCGGCGATCGCGCTCATTCTCAACCCCATCGGGATCTGGGGCGAGATGCTCCCCGCGCTGGTATTCGCGAGCCTGGTCGCGATGGTTTATCTCGTTTTGCGGCCGAGTGGAATCCTCGCCGCGCTCGCCGGCGCCGGGGGGCTTGCCGCGGTTGCGGTCTTCCTCTTTTATCTCAGGCAGACGGCGCGAATGGACGCAGCGACTGCCTGGATCACCGCTGGACTTGCAGTATTTCTGGTGTTCGGCGTCGGCCGGCACATCGTGTACATGGCCGTCCAGGCGCTGCGTCGCGGCATTCTGAATCAGCACGTCCTCCTCGAAGTTGGCGCCTTCGCAGGTCTCGTGGGCGGGTCGATTGGGCTCGCACTCAGGCCCGCGGGGTACCCCACAGCGCCTTTCTTCGCCGTGTCGGTGATGATCGCGACGTATCACATCTTCTCAGAGTGGCTGTCGCTCATCGTCAAGACGCGCAGCTCCCAGGCGGTCAAGCGTCTGCTCAATCTCCAGCCGGATCTCGCGCGCGTCGTTCGCGGCGACAGGGAGGTGGAAATCGACATCGGCGAAGTCAAGGTGGGCGATCTCGTACGCATCCGTCCCGGCGAGCGGGTGCCGGTGGATGGGACTGTGGAAAGCGGTCACTCGGGCGTCGACCAGTCCTTAGTGACCGGCGAGCCGGTGCCGGTCGAGAAGCGCGAGGGCGATGTGATCGTCGGCGGCTCCATGAACGGGACGGGCACGCTCCTCGTTCGCGTCTCAGCCGTGGGCGAAGAGAGCTTCCTGCAGCGCGTGGTGCGCCAGGTCGAGGACGCCCGGGCGTTGAAACCGGGGATCCTGCACCTGGTCGATCGGGTCCTGCGCGTGTACACCCCCGTGGTGCTCTTGATCTCGGCGCTGGCGTTCGCGGGCTGGATGCTGGGTCCGTATCTCGCAACGGGCCATGCGGAACTTGGACGCGCGGTCTTCGCCGCATTGAGTGTGCTTGTGATGGGCTACCCCTGCGCGGTGGGGATCTCGGCGCCGCTTTCGATCGTGCGCGGCGCCGGGGAGGCGGCCGACCTGGGGATTCTCATGCGCACGGGCGAGGCGTTCCAGACCTACCGGCTGGTGAACCAGATCGTGCTGGATAAGACCGGAACACTCACGGAGGGCAAGCCGACGGTACGGGAGATCGAAGCACTGACTTTGACTGAAAACGAGCTGCTCGCGCTCGCGTCCGCGGCGGAATCCTCCTCGGAACATCCGCTCGGTGATGCAATCGTCCAAGCGGCCTTTGCACGTCACGTCGTGCCGCCCGAAGTGCAATCCTTCGAGGCGATTCCGGGCAAAGGCGTGATCGCCCGCAGCGAGGGCCGCGAGATCCTCGTCGGCGGACCTCATTTCCTCAGGGAACGCGGCATCGGAATGGGGACGCTCGACGCTCGTGTCGCGGCGCTGGAGGAGGAGGGGCGTACGGTCATCGCGGTGGCACGCGAGGGAGAGGCACTCGGACTCATCGCACTCGGTGACGCGTTGAGGCCGGATGCCGCCGATGCGGTGGCGGCGCTGCGTAGGGCGGGCGTCGCTCCAATCCTGGTGACCGGCGACAACCTGCGCGCCGCCCGGCGAATCGCCGGCCGCATCGGCATCGAGGACGTGCATGCCCAAGTCCTGCCGGGCGCCAAAGCGGACATCGTGAGGAGCCTGCAGAAGGGGGGCAAGGTCGCCATGGTGGGCGATGGCATCAACGACGCCCCGGCGCTGATGCAGGCGGATGTCGGCATCGCGATGGGCAGCGGCACCGATATCGCGCTCGAGTCCGCGGACATCATCCTGCTGCGCTCGCAGCTCACACTCTTGCTTCGCGCCTGCGAGATCAGCAGCCGAAGCTACCGCAAGATGGTGCAGAACGTGGCGCTTGCTTTCTGCTTCAACGGGATCGGCATTCCGCTCGCCGCGACCGGGCTCATCTATCCGGTCTGGGCGATGGTGGCGATGGCGGTCAGCGTGACCGCGATCTTCATCAACTCACTCTGGGGCAATCCCTCACTTTTCATCAACGCGATCTCGAGCGTCGGGTGCGTCCCCGATGGGGCGGGTGCGGGCACGTCCGTCCGATGACCGCAGCTGGCGCGCACGATGTCGCGGCGCTGGATTTCCAGGGCATGGCTGGCTGTTGCCGGCGGCGGCTCGAGAGCAGAGCACTGCGATCATGAAGCGGGGACTGTATCGATCCTGATACCCATCCACCTCCCGCAACTGCTGCGGCGTTCAAACCGCGGTTTGATGGCGGTGTTGATGTTTCATGGTCGCATCGCGATACGTCAACATTCTTATTGCGCCGCTCCGTCTCGGCTTGGCGCCAGCGCCGTCCGCAGCAGTTCTTTGGCACGCCGAATCCGCATCTCGACCGCCTTGGCTGTTATGCCGAGCTGCGCGCCGGCTTGCTGGTGCGTCAGGCCAGCCATGAGGACGAGGAGGAGCGGTTCCTTGTAGCGGCGCGGTAGGCAGGCGATGGCCTGATCGAGGCGCCGTAACCGCCGCTCATCGTCGACGCCCGACAGCTCTGGCTCACTCAGCAGCTCCTCGTCCAGGGCCTCTGGGGCTAAGGATAACAACGTCAGGAAGCGGCGGCGCACCGCCTGCCGCCTGCCATGGTCACGGCACTTGTTGAGCGCGATCGCGCGCAACCAGAACGCGAACGGCTGCCGGCTGTCGTAGCGCTCGAGCGCCAGCCACGCGGACACGAATGTGTCCTGAACGATGTCGTAGGCATCTTCCGCGTTGCCTACGTATCGGCGCACGAATCGGTACAGCGGTCTCTTTTCCCGCCGAACCAGCTGATCGAAGGCTGCGCGCCCACCGGCCTGGGCGGCCGCTGCGAGTTGCCGCTCGTCCTCATCCGGACCGTCGGTCACCGGCGGCCCGAATCGAGCGCCGCGGCGACCGTCTTGTCGAACTTCGCTGCCTGGGTCGGGGTCAGTACCGCTCGCATGGCGAGCAGATGCTTGACCGTGGCAATCTGCAGGGCCTTCATGGCTACGTGAAGATGCTCGATCGCCTGCTCGTCCTGGGGCGTGTACTCGTGACTGGCGAGAAGGGCGGCGGCGAGCTCGCGGTTGGCCTGGCGCGCCTGAGCCTCCAGCATCTTGCGGCGCGCGTCATAGCGGGTCTCGAGCGCGGCGAGCTGCCGCTTCTGATCCGCGGTCAGATGAAGCTCATGGTGCAGGAGGCGATTGAGGCTCGTCGGCGAGCGACTGGCCGCCAATCCGTAATGTACCCCAAGCCAGCCGCCCGCTCCCGCAGCGAGGATTGTGAGCGCCAGCACCGCCAGCGCCGTGCGTGTGATGCCGGTCAAGGGTGATCATCCGCGAGCAGCGTCGAGGGGTTCATGGGAGTTTGCATGGAAAAGACGCTTAGCTCCGGGCTCTGCGCTGGCCGTGCCTGATAGCCGGCAAGCGCGCTCACGGTGAAGGCGATGCCAAGCAGCGTCACCTGAAGCACGAGAAGGCGAGCCGACCGTCGCCCGACCTCCTCGCGCGAGGCCACGCGTGCCCAGATGTCGGCCTCGAGCCGGTCCAGCGGGTGGTCGGGCCCGCGGGCATCGAGAGCTCGGATGTCTTGCTCGATCATGCTGAAGTCTCCTCAATGGCGCGCAAAGGATAATACGCACGCGGCCCGCCCGACCCTCGCGGCGGATCGAATTATCGGGTTCTCGAGAGGGGTGGCGGGCTCTCGTGCGTATTACTACCAATGATCCCGATAAATGCCAAATCCATGCCGACTGCCTTCAGAATGCGGCGCCTGTGGCTGCTCGCCGTGGGGCTTCTCTCCGGCTGCGCCACTTTCCAGCCGCGGCCGATCTCTCCCGCCGGATCGCTCGCGGCGTACGAGAGCCGCTCGCTCGCCAATCCGGGCCTCGGGAAGTTCCTGGCAGACAATCATGTCCCCTTGCCCGGCCCCGGCCGACCCTGGGACCTCAAGGCGTTGACCCTGGCCACCTTCTACTACCAGCCCTCGCTTGCCTATGCACGCGCGCAGCTGCTCGCGGCTCAGGCGGCACGGATCACGGCGCGCGAGCGTCCGAACCCGTCTCTTTCGCTGACCCCGGGATACGACTCTGGGGTTCCGGCTGTGCCGAGCCCCTGGATCGTGCCGGTCGCCATCGACTGGCCGATCGAGACTGCGGGCCGGCGCGGCGATCGCATGGCGGAGGCACGCCACTTCGCGGCCGCCGCACGGTGGGAACTGGTAGGAACAGTCTGGGGCGTACGTAGCCGCCTGCGCAGCGCCTTGCTCCGGCTGTATACGGCGCGCCAGACGGACTCGCTCCTGGCCCGGCAGGTATCTGCGCTGGCCAGAGTCTTCAACCTGCTCGAAGGCCAGTTCAGGGCCGGCGCGGTGTCCAGCTACGATGTAACGCGGGCGCGGATCGCACTCGATAATGCGATCCTCGCCCGGCAGGCGCAGGAGGGCCGGATTCGCGAAGCGCGCATCGCGCTCGCAGCTGCGATTGGCGTGCCGGTAAGCGCATTGCGGGGACTGCCTCTCTCATTCGCCAGCTTCAGGCAATTCCCGCGCGATCTCACCCGGCCCGCGGTGCGGCAGCAGGCTTTGCTCGGTCGCTCCGATGTGCGGGCCGCCCTCGCGCAGTACGCGGCCAGCCAATCGGCGCTGAAGCTCGAGGTCGCGCGCCAGTGGCCCAACATCGCTCTCGGGCCGGGATATGCTTGGAACTCGCAGCTCGCCGGCGATCGCGAGTGGCAGCTCGGCCTCAGTCTGACGTTGCCCGTCCTCAATCAGAATCAGGGCCCGATCGCGCAGGCGAGAGCCCGACGCCGCGTGGCCGCCGCGCAGTTCCTCGGCGTGCAGTCGGCGGCAGTGGCACAGATCGATGGCGCGCTCGCCGCGTACCGCTCGGCGCTCGCGCAGGTCAGGACGGCGCAGTCGTTACTCGGGAACTTGACGCGCCAGCTCAAATCCATCCGCGCGCGGGTCAGCGCCGGAGAGCTGCAGCCGCTCGATCTCGCCAACGCCGAGGTTGCCTTCTACGCCGGGGCACAAAATCAGCTCACAACGCGGCTGGCCGCGCAGCAGGCGCTCGGCGCGTTGCAGGATGCGGTGCAAAGTCCGCTCACCCTGCGTCCCTCTCTGTTGCAATCCGCACAAAACATTCCTCACTCGACACACCCATGAAATCCCGCACATTGATTACCGGCGGCATCGCCGCCTTGGGGGTCGCGCTCGGCTCGTACGCGCTCTTCAGATCGCACGGCGCGAGCTCCGCGGCCGCTGAGCAATCCGATGCGCTCCAGGGCCCCAGAATCACCGTTCAAGTCGGTGAATTGAGGCGCATGACCCTGCACCGTTACGTGAATGGCTACGGCGTGGTGGAGCCGGCACCGGCGACGCCGCAGCGCCCCGCAGCCGCTGCCTCCGTTGCCGCCCCCGTCAGCGGAGTCGTGACACAAGTGGCGGTCGCCGCCGGGGAGCGCGTCAAGCGAGGCCAGCTGCTCGTCGAGCTCAACTCCAGCACGATGACGGAGCGCTATGCGGCACAGGAGGTCGCACGGCTCAAGCGGCTGTACGCCGAGCACAACGCTTCGCTGAAAGCTTTGCAGAGTGCGGAGGCGCAACGTGCGCTGCTGCGCGTCACTGCCCCCCTCAGCGGGACCGTTGTCAGCGTCAACGTGAAGCCCGGCACCGCGGTAGACGCGAGCACCGTACTCACCGAGGTGATCGACGTCGACCGCCTCGTCGTACGGACGGACATTCCCGAAGCTGCCGCTTCGCAGCTCGCACCCGGAGAGCCCTTGCAGGTGCTGGGCGCGAGGCCAATCTCAACGACGCTCGCCTATGTCAGCCCGACCGTCAGCGCGAACGATGGAACCGTAATGGCTTGGGGGAGCCTGCCGCGGAACAGCGGTCTTCGGCCGGGCCAGTACGTTCACCTGCGCATCGTGACGGCGACCGAGCCCGATGCGCTGGCCGCACCGACCGAGAGCGTGATCAGCAACGTCGTAGGCAGCCGCAGCGTCCTCTCCATCGTGCGCGGCAGCGAGGCGATCCGCGTCCCTGTCGAGGCTGGCTTGCGGGAACACGGCTGGGTGGCGGTGACCGGTCAGGGGCTCGAGGCCGGCACTCGGGTTGTCACCGTGGGCGCCTATGGCTTACCGGACCGGACGGCAATTGAGATCGTCGATCCCTCGCGCGGCCGGGCCGCCCCATCACCCTCCATGGATGTTCAGAAGCAATGAGCAGCCCCGCACCCGCGAGCACGGGCTCGCCCGTAGGCCGGTTCGCGATCCGGCATACCATCGCCATCGCATTCATCGCGGTCGTGCTCTGTGCGGCAGGGGTGTTCGCCGCCCTGAAGACACCCTCGTCGGTGTTTCCGGCCACGGCCTTTCCGCGCATCGTCGTCAACATCGGCAATGGCATCATGCCGGCCGATCAGATGATGGCGACGATCACGCGCCCGGTCGAGCAGTCCCTGAAGAGCATTCCGGGTGTGACCTCGGTGCTCTCCACCACCACACGGGGATCGGCGATCGTCAACGTGAAGTTCGCATGGGGCACGGACATGCACCGCGCGGAGCTCTACGTGCTCGGGCGGCTTTCCGAGATGCGCAGCGAGCTGCCGCCCACATCGGTCACCAGCACCGAGCGCGTCGGGTTCTCACTCAGCTATCCGATCATCGGCATCAGCCTGACGGCAAGCCACCACAATCTCATGGATCTGTGGAATACCGCGACCTATGTCATCAAGCCGCTCTTTCTGCAGATCCCCGGGGTCTCCAGGGTGGAGATCGTCGGGGGTCGGGTGCCGGAGTACCACGTGGTGGTCGATCCGCTCAAGCTCCAGGCCGCGCACCTTGCGTTGCAGGATGTGACCGCTGCGCTCGGGCAAAACAACATGGTCGCTTCCGCGGGATTCCTGCCGCAGAACTATCGCCTGTACCTGACGACGGTTGACGGCCGGGTGTATTCGGCCCGAGAGATCGGTAACGTGGTGATCGCCGACCGCGGGGGTCATCCCATTCTTGTCCGCGACGTGGCGCGAGTCGTCCACGGACCAGCGCCTGTCTACACGAACGTCACCGCCCAAGGGCACCCCGCGGTGCTGTTCGACATCGAGAGCCATACCAACGCCAGCACGCCCGCCATTGCGAAGGCGCTCCAGGCACAACTGCAGTTACTGCGCCGCGAGTTGCCGCCCGATATGCACCTCGGGTTCTTCTACGACCAGTCCTCGTTCGTGCGCTCATCCATCAGTAACGTCTGGGATGCGGTCATCTTTGGGTTAGTCCTCTCCGCCGTCATCCTGTATCTGTTCCTGAAGAACTGGGGCAGCGTCTGGACGGCGATCGTCACCATTCCGATCTCGGTGCTCATCACCTTCGTTGCGATGAAGCTCGCCGGCATGAGCTTCAACATGATGACACTCGGCGGGATCGCGGCCTCCATCGGTCTCATCATCGACAACGCTATCATCGTGGTCGAGGCGATGTGCCATCGCCTCGCGCTCGGCGGCCCGCGCTTGGCCGGGATCCAGGAAGCCATGGGCGAGATCCTGACGGCGCTCATCGGCTCGACGCTGACGCCCGTCGTGGTCTTCCTGCCCCTGATGTTCCTGACGGGCCTCGCGGGGGTGTTCTTCCGCGCTCTCGGCATGACCATGGTGGTTTCGCTCCTGGTGTCGCTCCTGCTCGCCATCACCCTGACACCTTCGCTGGCCGCCTGGCTCATTCGCGGCGGCAAGCAGGTCGGAGAGGAAGGCGGCTTCATCTTGAGGCCCATCCTGCGCGCGTACGAGAGCGCCGTGCGCTGGTCCTTGCGGCATGCCGGTCTGACGCTGCTCGCCTGTGCCGCGATCGCTGTCGGCGCAGTCTTCATTTACGGGCGGTTGCAGACGGGCTTCCTGCCCCAATTCGATGAGGGCGGCTTCAACATCGACTACTCGGCGCTCCCGGGCACGAGCCTCGCCGAAGCCTCGCGGGAGCTCGATCAGGCCGAGCGGCTCATCCGCGCCGATCCAGACGTGCAGGCGTATTCGCGCCGGCTGGGCACTGCGCTCGGCCCATTCCTGGCCGAGCCCAATGTCGGCAGCTTCCTGATCAAGCTCAAGCCTGACCGCAAGCACACCACCGAGCAGGTCCTGGATCATCTACGCGCGGAGTTCGACCAGCGCTTCCCGATGATCCGTTGGGACTTCAAGGGATTCCTCACGGACCTCGTTGGTGATCTGCAGCTCGCACCCTACCCGGTAGAGATCCGGCTCTTCTCGCCGGATCTTGCTTGGCTAAAGAGGACCGCGCCGCGCGTCGAGGCGCAGATCAAGAAGATCCCGGGGCTCGTCGATACGTTCGATGGCCTGGTGGTCAGCGGTCCCACCATCGACCTGCGGGTGCGCCGTGCGCAGGCCGAGCGCTTCGGGCTGACGACGCAGAACATCGCCGATGCGGTCAAGAACGCCCTGCTCGGCAGCACCTCCTCGTACGTGCTGCACGGCGATCGGGTCGTCGACGTGCGCGTGCTAGCCGCTCCGAGCAGTGTTGACCGGTTCTCCGAATTGGATGAACTGCCGCTGCGCACACCGACGGGCGCGATCGTGCGGCTGAGTCAGGTGGCGACCGTGCAGGAGCGGCCCAACGAAGTGGAGTTGAACCGCGACAATCTGCGCCAGGACGACATCGTCTCGGCGCGCCTGGAAGGCGTGGATCTCGGCACCGCCATGCGCGAGGTGCGCGCGACGCTCGCCAAGGACAGTTGGCTGCCGCCCGGGAGCGTCCAGTACGCGGGACTCTATCGGCTACAGCAGCAGTCGTTCCAGAACCTCATGGTCGTGCTGCTCGCCGCCATCCTGCTCGTCTTCACGGTGCTGGTGATCGAATTCCGCTCCTTCCACGAACCGATCGCGATCGTCTTCGGCGCGGTGCTCGCGCTCTTCGGAGCGATGGTGGGGCTCTGGGTGAGCGGCATTACCTTGAACATCGTGTCCTACCTCGGCGCGATCATCGGCGTAGGCATCGTCGCCAAGAACGGCATTCTGGTGCTCGACTATTGCCGGCAGCTGCGCTCCGAGGGCGTGGAACTCGTCGAGGCGCTGGTGCGTGCCGGTCAT
>JAKADE010000615.1:989-2866 GCA_021820785.1 Pseudomonadota bacterium | reverse complement strand
GTTGGGCCGAGCGACCCATCCATCTGTACGGGATGACGCCGCGGCGAGCGAGCGGCAACCCGCCGGGCATCGTCAATTACCTCGAGCACCGGGTGCTGCACGGCGCGGCATTTCGCGCCGACCTGCGCGTGCAGGTCGATCGCCCGGGCGAGAGCGCTCTGCAGGCGATCGTACGCCGCGTCGCTAGCGATCCGGACGGGGTCGGCTACAGCGGCTTCGGCTACGCGCTGCCGGGCGTGCGGACGGTGCCGCTGGCAGCACGTGCGGGGCAGCGCTGGCACCGCGGTACGCTCGCGAATGTCGCATCCCGGCGATACCCGCTCAGCCGACGCATCTACTTCCTGCTCAACGTTGCGCCCGGCCAACGCGTGCCGGCACGCATCGGCGTGTTCCTGGAGTATGTCCTGAGCACCGCCGGGCAGCGTCAGGTCGCACGCTCCGCCGAAGGGTTTCTGCCGCTGACGGTGCCCCAGCGGCGCCGCGCACGTCGCACACTCGCGCACCTGCTGCACCGCCCGGTGCACGCTGCCTATCTGACACGCAGCGGCGCGATTACGATCGTCGGCTACAACGACATGCGCCAGATGCTGCTCGCGCTCGACCGGCTGTTCGAGCGCACGCACCCGCACGCGCACTTTGCGCTCAGGCTGGAGGGAACGCGCACTGCGCCCGCTGCGCTCGCCGCGGGCCGCAGTCTGTTCGCGCCCATGGGCGCACCCTTTCTGCCGAAGGCGCTGGCACACTACCGTCGCGTCGTCGGGGATGCCCCGATCGGCATACCGATCGCACACGACTCGCTCGATCCGCGGGCGCTGTCCGGCCCCCTGGCCATTCTCGTTCCGGCCGGCAATCCGCTGCGCCGACTCACGCTCGGCCAGGTGCGTCGCCTGTTCAGCGCGCCGCAGGACTCGTTGCGCTGGGGGCAATTCGGTCTGCAGGGACGGTGGGCGAGTCGACCGGTGCACCTCTACGGACTGGCCCCGGGCACCGCCCTTGCCCGATGCCTGCGCCATCGGGTGCTCGCCGGCAGAAAATTCGCCGCAGGCATGCACGCTTACCGCGAGTCCGCCGAAGTCGTGAACGCCATCGGCGCAGATCCCGACGCGATCGGTTTTGCCGCATTGAACCGCGCACCGGGCGGCCTGCACGCGCTCGCTCTGGCCGCGAATGCACACGCCACCGCCGTGTCCCCGACTCGCGCGAACCTGATCGCCGGACGCTACCCGCTCGACCGGGAACTGAGGATCTACGTACGCATCCCGCCCGGCGGCACGCTCGATCCGCTCGCCCGTCAGTACCTGCTCACCGCGCTATCCGACGCCGGCCAGGCGGCGATCGCAGCGGGAAACCTCGGCTACCTTGCGCTTAGCGAAAGGCAGCGGGTTGCGGAACGTGCCACAGTACGGGCATTGCCGTAAGTCGAGCATCGCGCTGCCATGAGCCCCCGACCCGCATCCCGCGCCCGTCCCGCGACAGCGCCTGCGCTGAAGCGACTGGAGAAGCTCTGTACGCTGGCACGGCGGCACGCGCCGCTGCGCACCGCAGTGGTCCACCCCGTCGATCCGGTGTCGTTGCTCGGGGCCATTGAGGCCCAGCGCGCCGGCCTCATCCATCCGGTGTTCATCGGACCGGAAAGACGCATTCGCGCAGCCGCCCGGCGCGCGCGCCTCGCGCTTGCCGGGCACACCGTGATCGCCACCGAACACAGTCACGCTGCGGCCGAGTGTGCCGTGCGGATGGCGCGCCGTGGTGAGGTCGACGCGATCATGAAGGGTGCGCTGCACACCGACGAACTGATGCACGCCGTCGTCGATCCCGATCAGGGACTGCGCACCGAACGGCGCGTGAGCCATGTGTTCGCGATCGACGCCCCGCAC
>JAKADE010000615.1:0-979 GCA_021820785.1 Pseudomonadota bacterium | reverse complement strand
TGCTGTTCATCACCGACGCGGCGGTCAACATCTACCCCTCGCTCGAGGACAAGCGCGACATCGTGCAGAACGCGATCGATCTGGCGCACGCCCTCGGCGTACGCATGCCGAAGGTCGCGATCCTCTCGGCCGTCGAGCTCGTGACGCCCAAGATCAAATCGACACTCGACGCCGCGGCGCTGTGCAAAATGGCCGACCGCGGCCAGATCACCGGCGCGGTGCTCGACGGGCCGCTTGCCTTCGACAATGCAGTCTCGCGCGCCGCCGCAGCCACGAAGACGATCATCTCCGGCGTCGCGGGGCGCGCCGACATTTTAGTCGTTCCGGATCTGGAGGCGGGCAACATGCTGGCCAAGCAGCTCGAGTATCTGGCCGGTGCCGAACTCGCCGGCATCGTGCTCGGCGCACGGGTTCCGATCATGCTGACCAGCCGTGCCGACGATGCGCGCGCGCGGCTTGCCTCGTGTGCGCTGGCCGTGTTGTTCGCGCGTCACCCGCCAGCGCGTCTCAGCGCGCCGGCGTGAACGAGAACTTCTGTCCGGCCACGGCAGCCTGATACATCAAGCCGCCCTTGGTGATCGTGAACACCGCCACGCCGTGCTGGTAGTGGCCGGTCGCGACGGCATGGGTCTCACTCCCGCTGGCACCCGCCTCGGTTCCGGTGGTGCTCGCACTGACGCCCGCCGAAGCAGTGAGGGCGACGGCATTGACGTCCGCGCTCAGCGCGAACTTCCCTGACTCGAAGCGCTTCAACGCGGCCGGATCGCGAAAGAACACCATCTCACTGTAGACCTGGCCGCCGAGTTGGAATCCGACACTGACCTGAGTCACCGACGTCTCGCCCACGTACCGGCCCTGCTGGTAGACCCGACCGTCGCCGTGCGCAGCCCCCACGATGAAACCGCCCTTGCCGACGGTGGGGAAGACGGCATATCCGTAACTGGACTTGAAGAACTGCGCGGTCTGACCCGCGTGCCTG
>JAKADE010000614.1 GCA_021820785.1 Pseudomonadota bacterium | reverse complement strand
CACGAAGCCGGTGACGCGCTCGCGCTCGGACTCGCTGAGCAGCGCCAGCGTGCCGACCAGCTGCGCGAACACCCCTCCGCGGTCGATGTCCGCGATCAGCGCCACGGGGCAGTCGATGGCCTCGGCGAATCCCATGTTGGCGATATCGTTGGCGCGCAGGTTGATTTCGGCCGGAGAGCCCGCGCCCTCGACCACGATCAGCTCGTAGGCAGAGGCCAGGCGGTGGTAGGACTCGAGCACTGCCTGGCGCGCGATTCGCTTGTACTCGTGGTAACCGGCCGCATCGAGCGCGCCAATCGGTCGGCCCTGAATGATCACCTGCGCCCCACGGTCGCTTTCCGGTTTGAGCAGGACCGGATTCATGTCCGTCGTCGGAGCAATGCCCGCCGCCTGGGCCTGCAGCGCCTGGGCGCGTCCGATCTCGCCGCCGTCGCTCGCGACCGCGCTGTTCAGTGACATGTTCTGCGGCTTGAACGGCGCGACGCGCACACCCCGGCGCTTGAGCACCCGGCACAGGCCCGCGACCAGCGTGCTCTTGCCGGCATCGGAACTCGTGCCCTGGATCATGAGTGCGCGCGCGGTCATGATCGAAGCGCCTGATACACCCCGAGGGCGCGCTCGAGGCGCTCCCACTCGGCATCGTGAGCGGGAAGGCCGAACCGCAAGCCGTTCGGCGCGTCGAACAAGCGGGTGAGGATACCCTCGCGCGCCAGCGTCTCGTGGATGGCCGCTGCGGCCACGGTAGGTACCCATTGAAAGAGGCTGCAGCCGCCTGCGGGGGGCAACCCGCACCGCTGCAGCAGCGCGACGAGGCGCGCGCACTGCGCGTGAAGTCGCGCGCGCATGGCGTTTTGCCAGGGTCGGTCGGCGAGTGCGTGCTGCGCGATGAAGCGGGCCGGGCCGGCGATGGTCCAGGGTCCCCGCCGGTCCTCGAGCACGTCGAGGAATTCCTGGGCAGCCAGCACGAACCCGACGCGTGCACCGGCGAGCCCGAAGAATTTGCCGAGCGAACGCAGCACGATGAGCCCTTCGAGCTCGGTGCATGAGGCGATGCTGTCCGACGGGTCCGCATCGGCGAAGGCTTCGTCGACGATTAGCCAGCCCCCACGGGCGGCGAGGCGCGCATGCCACTCGAGCAGGTGAGCGCACGCAATGCGCTCCCCGGTCGGGTTGTTCGGATTGACGAGCACCAGCACATCGAGCGCGTCCGCGGCGGATGGGCAGTCGGCGATCGCGAGCGGCGCGACTTGGTGTCCCGCCTCGCGCCAGCGTAATGCATGCTCGGCGTAGCTCGGTGCGAGCACACCAACCGTCCCAGGCGCGCGAAGCTGCGGCAGATGCATGATTGCGGCCTGAGAGCCGGCGACCGGCAGGACCTGAAGCACGCCGAAATAGCGCTGTGCTGCCGCGAGGAGCCCGTCATCGTCCTCTGGCAGGCGAGCCCAGGCCGAGCGGGGCACATCGATGCCGCACCAGGACGTCGGATTGACCCCGGTCGACAAGTCGAGCCACTGCTCGAGCGCGATGCCATAGCGCTGCGCGGCGCGGCGAAGCCTTCCGCCATGCTCAAGCATTGAGCCACCGGTTGAGCGGTCCGATGAGTGCCGCTACAGCGATCCACAGCAGCAACGCGCGCAGAACGAGACGACGGGCGCGCGAAATATCGCCGATTTCGACTGGCCGTCCCTCGCCCAGGTCGGACCGTTCGCGCCAGCGTCCGTGGTAGAAGGCCCCGCCGCCCAGACGGACCTGCAATGCCCCAGCACCGGAAGCCATCACCGGTCCGGCGTTGGGACTGTCCCACGCCGGGGCCTGCAGCCGCCAGCAACGCAGGGCGCTCGCTGCGTGTCCTACCACCGCATAGCTGAGCGCGGTCAAGCGTGCGGGCAGGAAATTCATCACATCATCGAGGCGGGCCGCGGCCCACCCGAATTGACGATACCGGTCGGTCCGATACCCCCACATCGCATCGAGCGTATTGATGAGTCGGTAGGTCAGTGCCCCCGGGACTCCGGCGAGGAGGAACCAGAACAGCGCGCCGAAGAGCGCATCATTGCCGTTTTCGAGCAACGACTCCACGGTCGCGCCAGCGATCCGGTGGAGATCCATGTCCGAGGTATCCCGGCTCACGATCGCGCCGACGCGCCGACGGGCCTCGGCCAGATCGCCGCGGCGCAGCGCACGTTCTACTGAATTAGCATGTTCATGCAGGCTGCGGTGGCCGATGACGAGATAGAGAATCCCGATGGCGAGCAGCGGAGCGAAGTGGGTGTATCGATCGAGCGCCCAAAGCACGAGCACGGGGGGCGTGACGGCCGTCAGCACTGCAATCACACCGCCAAAATAACCTCGCGCTGCCGCGTTTTCGGCGGGCCCGCTGATGGTGCTGGGGTTCAGCCATTCCTCCAGGCGTTGCGCGAGTCGGCCAAACCCAACCAGCGGGTGCCAGTGAGATGGCTCGCCAAGCAGTCCATCGAGCAGCGCCGCGGCGATGATCTCGAAGACCGTCATGGCGACCCGCGGCGCCCAAGGGAGTGGGCCGGTTCGGCGGGATTCACCCCCATCGCCGCCGCGCCCGGGCGAGCGATCTCGTGGGCGCACTGCGTGATGATCTCGCGTAGCTGGCGTAAGCCATCGGTCAGGGCGGCGGGTCCCGGCTGCAGAATTTCGCAGGATTTGATCTCGAACAGCCGTCCGTGGCGTACGGCCGGGATGTCTTGCCACCCGTCGCGCTCGAGCACGCGGCGGCGATTGAACTTCTTGCCACACCATGAGGCGATCAGCACATCAGGGGCGCGTCGGACCACCTCGAGCGGGTCGGCGATGACGCGATTCTTGGCCCCCGGTCGTATCGAGAGCTAGATCGG
>JAKADE010000613.1 GCA_021820785.1 Pseudomonadota bacterium | reverse complement strand
GCGCGTGCACCCGCACGGTCTTGATCGCGTTGTCGGCGATCTGCAGGACCTCGAACAGGTAGGGGCCGACCTTCAGCGTCGTCCCCGGGGCGGGAATGGTCTCGAGCCGCTCGATCAGCAGGCCGTTGATCGTCTTCGGACCGTCGGTCGGCAGCTGCCACTGCAGCGCCCGGTTCACCGCCCGCAGTGTCGCGCCTCCGTTGATGATGTAGATCCCCGGCCGCTCGGCGTAGATGTCCCGGTGCGAGATGGTGGCCGGGTCGGTGGTGAACTCCCCGACGATCTCCTCCAGGATGTCCTCGAGCGTCACCAGACCCTCGATGTCCCCGTATTCGTTCACGACGAAGGCGAGCCGGCGCCGGTTGCGCTGAAAGTGCGCCAGCTGCACGTTGAGCGAGGTGCCCTCGGGGATGAAGTACGGCTCGCGCGCGCGGGCCATCTCCTCGAGGCGCTCGCGGGTGAGCGTGCCGCGCACCAGTTCGTGCGCGATGCGCTTCATGTGCAGCACCCCGACCAGGTTGTCCAGCTCCCCGTCGAACACCGGCACGCGCGTGTGCGGGGTGCGCTCGAGCTGCTCGAGCACCTCGTCCCAGCTCTGCGCCAGGTCGATGCCGGCGATCTCCTGGCGCGGGATCATGATGTCGTTGACGGTGATCTGGCCGAGATCGAGGATCGACAGCAGCATCTGCCGGTGGCGCGTCGGGATCATCGGGCCGGCCTCGGCCACCGCGGTGCGCAGCTCCTCGGTGCTCAGCGTCTGGCCGGCCGGGGCGGTCTTCACGACCCCGATCGCGCGCAGCAGCCCGTAGGAGATCCCGTTGGTCACGGTGAGGAACGGGCGGGCGAGGAACACCAGCACCCGGTAGATGCGCGCGGCGCGCAGCGCGGAGGTCTCCGGGTGTGCCGCGGCGTAGATCTTCGGCGTCAGTTCCCCGAACACGATCACCACCAGCGTCAGCAGCACCCCGGTCGCCGGCACCGCGTAGTGCAGGCCGGTGCGCTGCGCGAGGAGCGTGGCGATCGCCGAGGCGAAGACGTTCGCCGCCGCGACGATCACCAGGTTGGCCCCCAGCCACTCCTCGGGCTTGTGCAGCAGCCGCTCGAGGAGCTTCGCGGTGCCCTGGCCGGCCTGGGCGCGGTGGCGGATGCGGTAGCGGTTCACCGAGAGCATCGCCACCTCGGTGCCGGAGGAGAAGGCGATGACGGCGATCAGCCAGAGCAGGGCGATGAGCAGCAGCGGTACGGATACGGCGATCAAGTGCGGACCCTCCTTGGCCCTATAATGGCTGCCCGAACCGGATTCGTCACATCAGCATGTTCGAAGCCCTCACGACCCGACTCTCCCGGACCCTCGAGACGCTGCGCGGCCGCGGCCGGATCACCGAGGAGAACATCGGCGCGGCGCTGCGCGAGGTGCGCGTCGCGCTGCTCGAGGCCGACGTCGCCCTGCCGGTGGTCAAGACGTTCATCGATGCGGTCAAGGCCCGCGCCCTCGGGGCCGAAGTGGCCCAGAGCCTCACCCCGGGGCAGGCCTTCATCGGCATCCTGCACCGCGAGCTGGTCACGCTCATGGGCGGGGCCGGGACCGGGCTCACGCTGCGGGCCCAGCCGCCGGTGGTGGTGCTGCTGGCGGGCCTGCAGGGCGCGGGCAAGACCACCACGGCGGCCAAGCTGGCCCGCTGGCTGATCGAGACCCAGAAGAAGCGTGTCGCCCTGGTGAGCACCGACGTGCGCCGCCCGGCGGCGATGCTGCAGCTTGAGCGCCTGGCCGAGCAGGTCGAGGCGCATTACGTGGCGGCCGATCCGGCTGCCGCACCCGCGGCCATCGCGCGCGCGGCCCTGGAGGAGGCCCGTCGCGGGGTGTTCGACGTCCTGATCGTCGATACCGCAGGCCGCCTGCACGTCGATGAGGCGCTCATGGAGGAGGTGCGCGAGATCGACCGGGCGGTCGAGCCGGCCGAGCGGCTGTTCGTGGTGGACGCGATGGCCGGCCAGGATGCGGTCAATGCGGCGCGCGCCTTCGGCGCGGCGCTGAATCTGACCGGCATCGTGCTCACCAAGACCGACGGCGATGCGCGCGGCGGCGCGGCGCTCTCGGTGCGCCAGATCACCGGCCAGCCCATCGTGTTCGTCGGCGTCGGGGAGAAGACCGAGGCGCTCGCGCCCTTCGATCCGGAGCGCATGGCCTCGCGCATCCTCGGCATGGGCGATGTGGTGAGCCTGGTCGAGCAGGTGCACAAGCAGGTCGACCGGGAGTCCGCCGAGCGCCTGGCCCGCAAGGTGGTCCAGGGCAAGGGGTTTCACCTCGGGGATCTCAAGAGCCAGCTCGAGCAGGTGCAGAAGATGGGCGGTCTTGCCTCGCTCATGGACAAGCTTCCCACCGCGGCCCAGAAGGGGGCCGTATCGGCCGAGCAGGGCGACCGCGACGTGCGCCGCCAGATCGCCATCATCAATTCCATGACGCCGCGCGAGCGGCTGCACCCGGCGCTGATCGACGGTTCGCGCCGCCGGCGCATCGCGCGCGGGGCCGGCGTGCAGGTCCAGGACGTCAACCGCCTGATGAAGCAGTTCCAGCAGATGCAGCGGATGATGAAGCAGATGCGCGGCGGTCGGCTGCGTCAGATGCTCGGGGCGCTGCAGGGGAAAATGCCCTGATCGGCCGCCGTGGCCCCGGTGCGGGTGAAAATTACCGCCAACCCCTTTCGGATCAGGCGATAAGCCCGTAGAATCCGCGCTCTTTTTTGAGGGGCGGTGCCGCGGGCCCGTCCGGATCGGCCATTTGAGAGCGACAAGATCATGGTAACCATTCGTCTGACCCGGCGCGGGGCGCGCAATCAGCCCTTCTATCACGTCGTGGTGACGGACAGCCGC
>JAKADE010000612.1 GCA_021820785.1 Pseudomonadota bacterium | reverse complement strand
CCGATCTCTGCATCCCTGGGCGCTCGCGGCGCTGCCGCCGTTGTGGGCGCTTGCGCTGTGGCTGGCGCGCCGGCGCGCCCGCGCCGGTGCCTGGCCGCGGCTGATGGACGCGGACCTGCTGGCACTGTTGCGCCTGGAGGGCGGCCACGCTCGCGCCCGCTCGCCCTGGCCGCTGATCGGCGCGCTGTGGACGCTCGGCGTGGTGGCGCTCGCCGGCCCGAGTTGGCAACGGCAAGTCACCGCCGCCTACCGCCTGCCGGCGGCCTGGGTGTTCGCGGTGCAACTCTCGCCCTCGATGAACGCGAGCGACGTGCCTCCGAGCCGCGCGGCGCAGGCGCGCTTTGCCGTCGATGACCTGCTCGCCGCGGCGCACGATGCCCGCGTAGGGCTGGTAGCCTTTGCCGGGGAGGCCTACCCGGTCGCACCGCTCACCGCCGACGGCGCGACCGTGCGCAATCTCGACCGGGCGCTCTCGCCTCAGCTGATGCCGGAACATGGCGCGCGGCTCGCGCCGGCGCTCGGGGCCGCCGCGCGGCTGCTGCACGCCTGGGCGGGCAGCGACCGACAGATCATCGTGCTGATGGACTCGGTGCACGACCCGGCCCGCGCGATTCAGGCGGCCGCACGCGTGCACCGCGCCGGAATCACGGTCAACGTGGTGGGTATCGGCACCACCGCCGGCGCACCCACGCCGCGCGCCACCGGCGGCTTCCGGCGCGGCGCGGACGGCAAGGTGTTGATCAGCCGGCTGCATCCGGCCGTGCTGCAGCGCATCGCCGATGCCGGTGGCGGGGAATTCGTTCGGCTCGATCAGCTGCCGCAGCTGATCGCGACGCTGCACGCCGATGGTCTGCGCGGCATCGGCGGGGCGCATGCCGCGCCGCGCGTGCATCTCTCGAGCTGGCTCAACGATGGGGTGTGGCTGCTGCCGCTGATCGTGCTGTCCGGGGCGCTGCTCGCCCGCCGGGGGTGGACATGAGCCGCCGGGGCGCAGCGCTGGTGCTGTTCGGCTGTCTGGCGAGTACGCCGGCGTTCGCCGGCGTCTGGGCGAATCTCTGGCGCACGCCCGATCAGCAGGGCGAGGCACTGCTCGCGGCCGGTCGGCCCGCCCAGGCGGCGGCCCACTTCACGAGCCGGCGCCGCAAGGCCTACGCGGACCTGCTCGCCGGCCGTTATGCGCCGGCGGCACAGCTGCTGCAGCCGCTGAAGGATCCGACCAGCGAATACAACCTCGGCAACGCGCTGGCGCACCTGGGGCGACTGCACGCGGCGCTGGCGGCCTACAACGCGGCGCTGAAGCAGCGGCCGCACGACCGCGACATCCGCCACAATCGCAACCTGGTGGCACGCATCCTCGCGCACCAGCCGCCGCAACAGTCCTCCGCGCAGCATCGCCCGTCCGGTACGAAGTCCTCATCGGGTAAGCCCAGCGCCGGCCAACAGAGTGGCCAAAAGAGCGGTCAACAGAGCGGACACGGGGGGAGCGAGCAGGGGACGCCGCGCCCGGGCCACCCGCAGGGACAGCAGGGCAGATCCCCCGGCAGTGGGGCCCCGAACGGCCGCAGCCATGCTGGCGCCCCGCGCCCCGACACGCACGCCGGCACCCCCGCCGGTGCCGCGGCTCACCCGGGGTCGGCCACGGGGACGGCCTCGCACAGCCCGGGCCAGACGTTGCGCAACGCCGAGCGCGCCGCTGCGCTGGCTCGCGCACAGCAGCGCCGCAGCGCGGCTTCGGCGGCGGCCGGCCGCATGCAGCAAGGCACCCACGGGACCGAGCATGCCCTGTTGGCCCACGGCGGCCGCACGGGGCCGCCGCCGAAGCCGCCGAGCGAGAAGGCGCTGGCATTGAAGCAATGGCTGCGGCAGATCCCCGACGATCCGGCCGGGCTGCTGCGGCGGAAGTTTCTGATCCAGTACCTGCTGCGCCATCCGGGAGCGAATCCATGACCCGTCGCCTCGCCGCAGTACTGCTCACGGCGCTCTTGTGCTCGGCGCTGCCGGAGGCATACGCGTCCGTCACCGCAGCGCTCAGCAACACCCGGATCTCCACCGGTACCACCGTTCAGCTCACCCTGACCTACGACGGCCTGACCACGAGCGAGCCGCAGCTGGCACCGCTTCGCCAGGACTTCGACATCCTCGGCAGCAGCTCCAGTACCAGCGTGCAGTTCGGGACCGCCGGCAGCGCCGAGCGCTCCCAGGTGATCCTGACGCTCGCACCGAAGCGCACCGGTCAGCTGACGATTCCGCCGCTCACCTGGGACGGCGAACACAGCGCGCCGCTGACACTGACAGTGAGCGCCGGCGGGGCCGCTGGCGCCCCAGGCACCGGGACGGCCGCGCCGGTGTTCATCGTCAGCCGCACGCGACCGGCCGCACCCTACGTGCAGGCACAGATCCATCTCGCGGTGCACATTTACACCGACAAGCAGCTTTATCACGGCAACCTCGAGTTCTCGGGCAACAGCGCGGTGCTCGTGAAACACGTCGGCGCCGACCAGTACGGCACCGCGGTACGCAACGGCCAGGTCTATCGGGTGATCACACGCCGCTTCGTGCTCTTTGCGCTGCACAGCGGACGCATCAGTCTGGCGGGCCCCGTGCTCGATGCCGAAGTCGCCGCACGCGCGCAGTCCTCGCCGTGGTCGAGCAATCCGTTCGGCGGGTTCTTCGGCGGCCTGATGCAGAGCCTGCGTCCGATCGAGGTGCACGGCGATCCGATCGTCCTGTCGGTGCGGCCGCGACCGCCGCTCGCGCGTGGCCGCGATTGGCTGCCGGCGCAGTCCCTGACACTCAGCGCGCACTGGAGCCCGCGCACGCTCAGCGTGCCGGCCGGCGATCCGCTCACCCTCGAGCTCGATCTGAAGGCCGCCGG
>JAKADE010000611.1 GCA_021820785.1 Pseudomonadota bacterium | reverse complement strand
CGTAATGCTGGGGCTGACGGGTCACCGGTAAGCCGTGTGCGGGAAATTCGCACGCACGGTTTGAACGGGGGCCTTGACCGCCTCTACCCCCATAAGGTCGTATAGGAGGTCAAGGTCTACCAATGCGCCTGCCCAAGATCACCCTGACGCTCTCACTGTTCCTGGCCGCCGCTGCGCACGCCGCACCGGCCCCGCGTGTCGGCCGGGTGCCGCTGCTCGCCGATCCGCACCTGCCGCACGTGCAGTACGTGCTGGTGAAGAAGTCCGCCCGGCGCCTGTACCTGATGAACGGTGATCAGGTGGTGCGCTCCTTTCGCATCCATCTCGGGCTGATGCCCAATGGACCGAAGGAGCGCTCCGGTGACTACCGCACACCGGTCGGCTGGTACCACCTGGTGCGGCGCGACCCGCGCAGCGAGTTCTTCCTGTCCATCCAGATCTCCTATCCGAACCGGGCCGACCGGGCCCGCGCCCGTGCGCACCATTGGCAGCCGGGCGGGGAGATCATGATCCACGGCCTGCCGAACCACCTGCACAGTTCCCTCTCGTACTACCTGCACAGCGACTGGACCGACGGCTGCATTGCTCTGTCGGATGCCAACATGATGCAGATCTGGATGATGACGCGTGACGGCATGCCGATCGACATCCAGCCCTGAGGCGGCGCGCGGTACCTGATGGAAAATCACGACTCCGAACCGGAATTCATCGAAGCGCGCGTCCACCCTCGCGGCAGTCTCGAGAACCTCTCACAGGACGAAATCGCCAAGTTGCTCGATTCCGGGCAGGGCGGCCTCTACTCCCTGTTCCGCAAGTGCGCCCTGGCGGTGCTCAACAGCGGCGCTGATACGGACAACGCCAAGGAAATCTTCGACCGCTTCCGCGACTTCGACATCCGCATCATGCGTCAGCCCTGGGGCGTGCGCCTCGAGATGCATCACGCGCCCGCGGCGGCATTCGTCGACGGGCAAATGATTCGTGGCATCAAGGAGCATCTGTTCGCGGTGCTGCGCGACGTGGTGTTCACCTCGAACGAGATCATGGCTTCCGGCCGCTTCGATCTGGAGGATTCTGCCTCGATCACCAACGCGGTGTTCCACATCCTGCGCAATGCGCAGCTGCTCGAGTGCCGCATGCATCCGAACCTGGTGGTCTGCTGGGGCGGGCATTCCATCGGCTCTGAGGAGTACAAATACTCCAAGCGCGTCGGCTACGAGCTCGGTCTGCGCGGGCTCGATGTGTGCACGGGCTGCGGGCCGGGCGCCATGAAAGGACCGATGAAGGGTGCGACCATCGGACATGCGAAGCAGCGGATCGCGCACGGGCGTTATATCGGCATCACCGAGCCCGGCATCATCGCTGCGGAGCCGCCCAATCCGATCGTCAATCACCTCGTGATCATGCCGGACATCGAGAAGCGCCTCGAGGCCTTCGTGCGCTTCGCGCACGGCATCGTCGTGTTTCCGGGCGGGGCTGGAACGCTCGAGGAAATCCTCTATCTGCTCGGCATCCTGCTCGATCCGCCCAACCGCGAGCAGCCCTTTCCGGTGGTGCTCACCGGGCCGCGCACGAGCGCGGCGTATTTCGAGCATATCCGCCATTTCATTCGTGGCACGCTCGGTGAGGCGGCGCTCGAGCGGCTGAAGATCATCATTGACGATCCTGCCGAAGTCGGCCGGCACATGGTGCGCGGCATCCAGTCGGTGCGGGATTATCGCCACCGCATGAAGGACTCGTACAACTTCAACTGGCTGCTCTCGGTTCCGCCCCGGTTTCAGCACCCCTTCGCCGTGACCCACGAGTCGATGCGCGCACTCGCGCTCGGCCGCGATCAGCCCGTGCATGAGCTCGCCGCCAATCTGCGCCGCGCGTTCTCCGGGATCGTCACCGGCAACGTCAAGGAACACGGTATCCAAGCGATCGAGCAGTTCGGCCCGTACGAACTCGCCGGCGACCGGCACATCATGAAGTTGCTGGATGAGCTGCTGGCGGCGTTCGTCGAGCAGGGCCGTATGAAGCTGCCGGGCAGCGTCTATCGTCCCGTGTACCGCCTGGTGGCATAACCGGGCTCGAATCTGCGCACCATTGCGCGGGCTGCACGTGACATAATGAGGCGCGATATTGCATAACGTTGCCGCCGCGGCTCGTCGTGCGCTGCCAGAGAGAATGCTTGTGAACCAGTACCTGCGCACGGAACGCCCGGGCCGTACCCTGAGGACTCGTCGTCCGAGGTGCGTCCATGAGTTCATCGTTCAGGGAGCGCAGCGTTCCGCCCCGCGCTCCAGAGAAGACCGGCGGCAACGCTGGCGCGACAGGCACGCCCTCGGCGCCGTTTCCGAGCTGGCTCGACCGCGTGCAGAACGTCCGGGCGCGTCACGATGCGATTACCCGCAACCTCAATACCTGGTCGAACTACAAGAACTGGGCCGAGCGGGTGCGCACCGCGTGGAGCGAGGAGGCGCCGGCAGCCGAGGACGCGCCGCCGTTCACCGATCCCACGCTGCCGAATCACTGAGGGCAGGAAAACGCTGATGGAACGCCTCCTGCTCCTGTGGGACGAGCTCGATGACCTCACCGGCGCCGTACGCCATCTCGCGCGCGCGGCGCTCGAGGAGGTCCGTGCATTCCCGCCGCCGCCCGCCTGGGGCACGCTCATCGGTCAGTGGCTGCGCCTGCCGGCCTGAGTTCGAGCGGCCGGGCGAGCTCCTGAGCGGTTTTTGGGGCGGCAGTTCGCCGCAGCCGGCAGGTGCCGATTGAAAATCGGCGGATCGCGCCCACAATGCACCGCTCCGGAATGAATCAGGAGCGGACCGTGACGAGCCCAGAGACCCCTTCGAGCCCAGCTTCCGACCGTCAGACGCACGGCTTTCAGGCC
>JAKADE010000610.1 GCA_021820785.1 Pseudomonadota bacterium | reverse complement strand
ACAAGGGCGTGGTCCTGAACGAACTGGTGTACGTCGCCTTCCAGGCCACCTTCGCGGCGATCACCTGCTGCCTCATCCTCGGGGCGCTGGTGGAGCGGGTGAAATTCACCGCCATCCTGCTGTTCATGGTGTTCTGGTTCACGTTCTGCTACTGCCCGGTCGCGCACATGGTCTGGTACTGGCCGGGACTGGATACCGCCGCGGGCGCCAAGCCCGTCGGCGGACTGCTCTGGCAGTGGGGCGCGCTCGATTTCGCCGGCGGCACCGTGGTGCACATCAATGCCGGCGTGGCCGGACTGGTCGGCGCGATGTTTCTCGGCAAGCGCCTCGGGCTCGGCAAGGAGCCGATGCCCCCGCACAGCATCACCATGACCATGATCGGCGCCTCGCTGCTGTGGTTCGGCTGGTTCGGGTTCAACGCCGGCTCGGCGCTCGAGGCGAACGGCTCCGCAGCGCTCGCCTTCATGAACACCTACCTCGCGACCGCCTGCGCGGTGCTCACCTGGATGGGCGCGGAGTGGCTGATCAAGGGCAAGCCCTCGATGCTGGGAGCCGCCTCGGGCGCGGTGGCCGGGCTGGTCGCCATTACGCCGGCGGCCGGCAACGTCGGGATCCCCGGCGCGTTCGCGATCGGCCTGGCGGTCGGTCCGCTGTGCTTCTGGGGGGTGACGGGACTGAAGAAGATGATCGGCATCGACGATGCGCTCGATGTCTTCGGGGTGCATGCGCTCGGCGGCATCTTCGGCGCGCTCGCCACCGGCATCTTCAACGACCCGGCCCTCGGCGGACCCGGCGGATCGGCCTATCCGGGCCTGTGGGCGCAGCTGATCATCCAGGCCAAGGCGGTAGGCGTGGTGATCGTCTGGACCGCGGTGGTCTCCGCCATCGGCTTCTATCTGCTCAAGCTCACGCTCGGACTGCGGGCGTCCGAGGAGGAGGAGCGCGAGGGTCTGGATATCACCGTGCACGGCGAGCGCGCCTACGACATGTAGCGGCGCTGACGATGACGCGCCCCCGGCCGCGCTACGGCGGCCGGGGGCGCGTGGATTGTGAGAGGCAGCCCCTGGTCTGGCGCGCGCAGCTGTGCCAGAGTGAATATTGACGTCGCGGCGATGAGCGTGCCGCGGCGCCCGGAGGCGCTCATGTCACGCACCACGATGTTCTTCAGTCTGCTGACCGCCGCAGTGCTGCTCGGAGCGCTGGCGCCGGCGCACGCCGGCGTCTACCGCTGGGTGGACAAGCACGGGGTGGTCCATTACAGCGATCAATGGCGCCCCGGCGCCGTCCGGATCGCGGCCACCGCACAGGGCGCCTCCCCGTCCCCTTCGGGCACGGCCTCGAGCGTCAGTGCCGAGGACCACGCCGCCGACCGCATGATCCAGCACGCCGCCGATGCGCGCGCGGTGCACGCCCAGGAGGCGAAGCTGCGGGCCAAGCGCTGCACGCAGGCCAAGGCGGTCTATCATCAGCTGATCTTCGCGCGTCGCTTGTTCACCACCGGGGCACACGGTCAGCGCCACTACCTGAGCGACGCGCAGGCCACGGCGGCCCGCATCAAGGCCCGCGCCTCCATGAACCGCTGGTGCGGTCAGCCGGGCGGCGATTGAGTTCCGCTGGCGGCCCGATCGTCCTATAGTGGCGCGCCTCGGCCGGCCGGCCGACTCAGCACGAGGCCACCACTGCGATGCGCGTAGGATTCGTCGGACTCGGCGCCATGGGCGCCCACATGGCCCGCAACCTGCACAAGGCGGGTCTGCTCGCCTCGGTGTACAACCGCACACCGCAAAAGGCTGAATCGCTCGCCGCCGAGCTCGGCATTGCCTCGAGCGCCTCACTGGCCGAACTGGCCACGCGGGTCGATGCCGTCGTCAGCTGCGTGTCAGCCGACGCCGACGTGCTCGAGGTCACGAACCAACTGGCGCCGAGGCTCGCCGCCGGCGCACTGCTCATCGACTGCTCGACCGTGGCGGCCGACACCGCGCGCCGCGCGGCCGAACTGCTGCGCCCCGCGGGTGCTGCCTTTCTGGACTGTCCGGTGAGCGGCGGCACCGAAGGGGCGCGCGACGGCACGCTGGCCGTCATGTGCGGCGGCGATCCGCAGGCCTTCGAGCGGGCCCGCCCCGTCCTCGCGGCCATGGGCCGCACCGTGACGCTGTTCGGCCCGGTCGGCAGCGGTCAGGCCGCCAAGGCCACCAACCAGATCATGTGCGCCGGCATCATCGATGCGGTCGCGGAGGCCATGGCGTTCGCGCGCGCCCAGGGTCTGCCGCTCGAGAAGCTCATCGACACCCTCGGCAAGGGCGCCGGCTCGAGTTGGTACTTCGTGCACCGTGCGCCGAACATGGTGCGCGGCACCTATCCGGCGGGCTTTCGCGTGCGGCTGCACGCGAAGGATCTGACCATCTGCCGCGACATGGCGGCACGCTTCGGTGTCTCGCTGCCGGTGGTCGAGCGCATGCTCGGCGAGTACGCCGAGCTGATCGCCCGCGGTCACGGCGATGAAGATATTTCGGCGGCCTTTCGGCTCAAGGCCGAACTGTTCGATCCGCAGAACGGCGCGGCACGGGACTGAACGAGCCGCTCAGAGCGGCTCAGGACGCATCCGGCTGTGCCGCCGGCGCGGCCTGCGCGAACGCGGGCAGCGACTCCAGGTGCGCCCCGACGGCCGTGAGCGTCGGGAATGGCGCGAGGTCGCACTGGAAGCGGCGCGCATTGAACAGCTGCGGCACGAGACACACGTCGGCGAGGGTGACGTGGCCGGCGAACAGCGTTCGCGCGTCGCTGCTGGCGCGCGCCTGCACCTCCAGGCCGGCAAACACCACCCCGATCCAATGCCGATACCAGGCGTTGACGCTCTGCTCGTCCTGGCCGAGCGGACCG
>JAKADE010000609.1 GCA_021820785.1 Pseudomonadota bacterium | reverse complement strand
GGCGCTGTTCTTCGGCGTCATGACGCTGGTGCTCGATCACGGCTTTCGCACCCTCTCGGATCACTCGCTGCACGAGCTGCTCGACTCGCAGATCATCGCACTCATTGCCGCAGCGGAGCGCGAGCCGAAGAAAGGCTACGTCGCACCGCTCTCGGCGCTCGATTCGCGCTTCGCGACGCCGCGCTCTGGGCTCTATGCGGCCATCCGCTCCGCGCGCCACCAGTGGACGTCGCCCTCGACCGCCGACGCCGATGTGAGCTTCGGGCCGCTGCTGCCGCAGGGGGCGCGCACCTTCTCGTACACGATGGCCGGGCATCGGCGGCTTGCGGTGGAGAGCCGCGGAGTGTCGTTCGCGGACGATCCGGGCGCGAGCGGGCCCATTACCTTCAGTGTGGCGGTGAGCCTGACGCCCTACGAGGAGCAGCTCTGGGAGTTCCGCCGCCGCATGGTGCTGTGGTTCAGTGTCCTGATGTTCCTGCTGCTGGCGACGCTCGCGGTGCTGCTGCGTGCGGTGTTGGCCCCGGTGCGGCGGCTCGAGCGCGAGATCCACCAGGTCGAAGAGGGACGCAATGAGGTGCTTGGCGGGGGCTACCCGCGCGAGCTCAGCGGGGTGGCGCGCCATCTCAACGCGCTGCTGATCGGGGAGCGCAAGCGTCTGGCGCGCTACCGGGACACGCTCGGCAATCTTGCCCACAGTCTGAAGACGCCCCTGGCGGTCATGCGCGCGGCGCTGCCGGGGGCGGCCGAGGCGAGAGAGGCGATCGGTTCCGAGATCGATCGCATGAGCGACATCATCGAGCATCAGCTGAAGCGTGCTGCGGCCTCGGGGGGCGGCCTGCTCGGGCAGGCGCCCGTGGCGGTCGCGCCCGTGGCGACCGACCTGCGCGCCGCGCTGTTGAAGGTCTATCGGGACAAGGACCTGTCGCTCGAGCTGGCCGTGCCGGCGGCCAGCCATTTCGTCGGCGATCGGGCCGACCTGATGGAGATGCTCGGGAACCTGCTCGACAACGCCTGCAAGTGGTGCACGCAGCGCGTTCGCCTGACCGTCTCGATCGATCCGGCGGGCGAAGTGCAGGAAAACATGACCGTGATCGTCGAGGACGACGGACCGGGAGTCTCCGCGGAGAACCGGGCGCGGGTGCTCGAGCGCGGCGTGCGCACCGATGAGACCGTCCCCGGCCACGGGCTCGGTCTGGCCATGGTGCGCGAGACCGTCGAGCTCTACGGCGGCACCCTCGCGGTTGACACCTCGCCGCTCGGCGGGGCGCGCTTCGAACTGCACCTGCCCGGACGGCTGTAGGCGGCCCGATCCGGCGAGGAGCTCCGCACAAGTGCGGATTGCCGCCGGGCGGGGCCGGCCTCAGGGTATGAGGTCTTGCGGCCCGGCAGCTGCGGTGCACGGCCCCGCGCCGGCTGGCCCACGCCGCGTCCTGAAGGAGCCGAGATGGATACCCGGGCAAGTGAAGCTGCGGCCGTGCCGGATACTGCGACGGCGGCGGGTCTGAGCGAGGCGGAAGCGGCGCGCCGGCTCGCACACTATGGCGAAAACGTGCTGCGTGAGCAGCGCGTCGGGATCTTCACGCGGATCGTCGGGTTCTTCTGGGGTCCGATCCCCGGGATGATCGAGGCGGCCGCCGTGCTCTCGGCGGTGCTCGGGCACTGGGAGGACCTCGCCGTCATCCTGCTGATGCTCTGCATCAATGCGGGAGTCGGGTTCTGGCAGGAGTACAAGGCCGATACCGCCATCGAGGCGTTGAAGCAGCGGCTCGCGCTGAGCGCGCGCGTCAGGCGCGATGGCGTCTGGCGTGACATCGCCGCGCGGCTGCTGGTGCCGGGCGATCTGATCACCGTGAAGATCGGCAACATCGTGCCGGCCGACGTGACACTTCTGGACGGAGAGTATCTCAGCGTCGATCAGTCGGCGCTCACCGGCGAGTCGCTGCCCGTTGAGAAGAAGCGCGGCGAGACCGCCTATTCGGGTTCGATCGCCCGGCAGGGCGAAATGACGGCGGTGGTGAGCACCACCGGCATGAACACCTACTTCGGGCGGACGGCGCACCTGGTCGAGCAGGCCGGTGCCGTTTCGCATTTTCAGCGCGCGGTGCTGCGCATCGGCAACTTCCTCATCCTCACCACCGCCGCTCTGGTGGTCGTGATCGTCATTGCGGGCTTGTTCGAGCACAACGCGCTGCTCGAGATGGTGCAGTTCGCGCTGATTCTCGCCGTGGCCTCCATCCCGGTCGCGCTGCCGGCGGTGCTGTCGGTGACGCTCGCCGTGGGCGCCGAGCGCCTGGCGCGGCTGAAGGCAATCGTCACGCGCCTGGTGGCGATCGAGGAGCTCGCCGGCATGGATACGCTGTGCTCGGACAAGACCGGCACGCTGACGCGCAACGCATTGACCCTCGGTACGGTGGAGCCGGCCCCCGGAGTCAGCCGCGAGGAGGTGCTGACGGCGGCCGCACTCGCCTCGCGGCGCGAGGCGCCGGATGCCATCGATGCGGCGATCCTGGCCGCAACGCTGCCGCCCGGGATGCTCGAGGCTTACGCCGTGTCGGCATTCCGGCCGTTCGATCCGGTGAGCAAGCGGACCGAGGCCGAAGCGCGGTACCAGGGGCGGCAGGTCCGGGTGGCCAAGGGGGCCCCGCAGGTGATCGTGGATCTGTGCGCGCCGCCGGGCGCACAGCGCGCGGCGATCCTCGCAGCGGTCGATGCGGCCGCGGCGAGGGGATACCGGACGCTCGCGGTGGGCCGCAACGACGGATCGGGGTGGCGCTATCTGGGACTGCTGCCGCTGTTCGACCCGCCGCGCGAGGACAGCGCGGCGACCATCCGCGCGACGCGCGCGATGGGCGTGGACATCAAGATGGTGACCGGCGATCACGAGGCGATC
>JAKADE010000608.1 GCA_021820785.1 Pseudomonadota bacterium | reverse complement strand
CGAATCGCGGCCGACGGCGGCGATCACGGCATGCTCATCGGCTCGGATTTCTTCCGCGCGCACCGCGTGTACGTGTCGCACAGTCAGGGGCGGTTGTATTTCACCTACACGGGCGGGCGGGTGTTCGCGTTTGCCCATCATCGGGCTCGACCCCTGCCGAGTCGCCCGCTCCCAAGGCCTCGGGTAAAGCGCAACGTTGATCGGCACCTAGTGGGTACGATCGCATCCGCCAGGTCTCGATGGACGGTGGCGGACGGTGCTCCGGGGGGCGTGGCAGGGTAGGCCCGAGCGCGGCCCGGATCCTGCGGACTCCCCGTTCTACCCGGTGGGCTTCATCGCGCGCGAGCGCCTAAGGTTACGCCCGCTCGGCACGGGCATTGACAACGGCATCGGTGTGTAATAATAATGTTATTACTATGCAGCATGTCATCCATATTACCCTCAGAGCCGTCGGCAACAGCAAGGGCATCGTGCTGCCCAAGCCCATCCTTGCGCAGGCGGGTCTGGCCGATGCGGCCCGTGTCGAATTGACCGTCGAGAACGGAGCGATCATTTTGCGGCGGCCTGTCGTCTCGGTCCGTGCGGGGTGGGAAGAGGCCGCGGAGCACATTGCCCGGCAGGGTGAGGACGCACTGGTGATGGGCGAGTTTGGCAACGAGGATGATGCGGGGCTCATCTGGTGATGCGCGGGGAGATCTGGCTCGTGAACCTCGATCCCACGGTCGGTAGCGAGGTGCGTAAGACTCGCCCCTGCGTGGTGATCTCACCGCCGGAGTTCGAGCGCTTGCGTACGGTGATCGTTGCGCCGATGACCTCGAAGGGCTTTGCAGCCCCATTTCGCGTTCCGGTCACGCACGCCGGCACCCGCGGATTGATTCTGCTCGATCAGATTCGCACTGTAGACAAGTTCCGTCTTGTGAAACGGCAAGGGGCGGTGTCGGGTAAAGTGCTCGATGCCACACTGAGCACGTTGCAGGCCATGTTTTCAAACTGACGGGCGCACCGTGCTCGTGGCGGGAGAGTGACCCGCCGGTCCTGCCCCGCGGCCGGATCCTCGAGGGTCCGGCCGGCAAACACCCGGCATGGCCTCGCAGGCCTGGCGCCGCGGGATCAGATCACCAGAAGTGCCACCAGTGGCTCACCGTGATGTCGGCCGCACTCGTCACCGAACCGGTGAAGTTGGCCGCATAGACCTTGCGCGATTGCGCGGCGAGCTGCTTCAGGCCGAGCCGCTCGTAGGAGATGATCATGATGGCGAGCGCGCTCTTGACCGCGGGTGCGCCCTCGTAGTTCTGCAGCACCAGCTGGCAGCGGCGCACCGCGGCAACGTACGCGCCGCGCTTGTAGTAGTAGCGCGCCACGTACGTGTCGTAGGAGGCCAGGCGGTCGCGCAGATAGATCATGCGCTGCCAGGCGTCCCGGGCGTAGATGCTGTGCGGGAAGCGGGTGACCACCACGCGGAAGGCGGCGAACGACTTGCGCACGTTGATCGGCGGACGCTTGGAGAGCTTCGCACCGAACAGTCGCTCGATCGGGTTGGCGCGCTTCGGGAAGCGCACCAGGCCCTTCATGTACCAGGCGTAATCGACCCGCGGATGGGTCGGGTTCTGGCGGATGAACGTATTCGCCGCGTCGACCGCGGAATCATCCTGCCCGGCGCGGTAATATGCGTAGATCAGATCGAGCTGTGCCTGGCGCGCCTCGGGCGTGAACGGGTAGACCGCGGTAATGCGCTGGAACAGCTTGATGGCGCCGTTGAAATCCAGGTCCGCCAGGTCCTTCTTGGCCTGCTGGTAGACCGCGGTGGGGCTGTTCAGCATCAATTTGCGATGCGAGCAGCCGGTGAGGGCGAGCGCAGCGGCGCACAGCGCGACCACGACCATGCCGCGCGCGCGGCCTCGGGAGGACAGATTGGGGAGCATGGGGAAAGAGTATAGCGAATCGGCCGCGGGAACTTCGGATTCCGACCCGGTCGCGGGCGCGGAGTTCCGCGAGCACCGCATCGAGTTGCCGCCCGAGGCGGCCGGGATGCGCCTCGATCAGGCGCTGGCGCGCGCGCTGCCGGAGTATTCGCGCGCGCGGCTGCAGGCGTGGATCGAGGCCGGCCGGGTCGAGGTCGACGGGCGCCCGCTGCGCGGTAAGGACAAAGTGCTCGGCGGCGAGCAGGTCTGCGTGCGCGCGCAGTGGGAGGCCGACACGCGGGTCGAGCCCGAGGCGCTCGAGCTCACCGTGGTCCACCGCGACCGCGGCATCTTCGTGATCGACAAGCCCGCCGGTCTGGTCGTGCACCCTGGTGCCGGCAACCCCCGGCACACGCTGCAGAATGCGCTGCTCGCGCTCGATCCGGCGCTGGCGCGGGTGCCGCGTGCCGGGCTCGTGCACCGCCTGGACAAGGACACCAGCGGGCTGCTGGTCGTGGCGCGCACCCCCGAGGCGCATGCCCGCCTGGTCGCCGCGCTCGCCGCACGCGACGTGGAGCGCATCTACCTGGGGGTGTGCACCGGGGCGATGACCGGCGGCGGCACCATCGATGAGCCCATCGGCCGGCACCGGACGCAGCGCACGCGCATGACCGTGCGCGCCGATGGCCGCGAGTCGGTCACTCATTACCGCGTCATCCAGCGGTTTCGGGCCCACACGTACGTGCGCGTGCAGCTCGAGACGGGCCGCACCCACCAGATCCGCGTTCACCTGGGACACATCGGCTATCCGCTCGTGGGCGATCCGGTTTACGGCGGGCGCAAGCGGGTACCCGCCGGCTGCACGGCCGCGCTGGCCGAGGCGCTGCGCACGTTTCCGCGCCAGGCACTGCACGCAGCGCGCCTGGCGCTCGAGCACCCACTGACCGGCAAGCCGCTCGCCTGGGAGTCCCCGCTGCCGGCGGATATCG
>JAKADE010000607.1 GCA_021820785.1 Pseudomonadota bacterium | reverse complement strand
ACGTGCTAGCCTACCTGAGCTTCGAGCGCTACAAGGACAGCAAGCACCTGGATGCCGCCATCATTGAGCGGCTCGAGAACCGGGTGCAGAGCGAGGTGGACTCGGCGCTCGAGCCGTACGGGTACTTCCAGCCCACCGTCCATCCGACGGTCCGCCGCACCGGAGCGGATCGCTGGCGCGTGGTGCTCGAGATCGATCCGGGCCCGCCGGTGCTGCTGCAGACGGTGGACGTCAAGGTCACCGGCGCCGGCGCCGGTGATACGCGCTTCACCCGCATCACCGATCATGTGCCGCTCAAGTCCGGGCAGCGCCTGGACGAGGCGGCCTACGAGCGCCTCAAGGGCGAGCTGCTGCAGACCGCCGCGACCTATGGCTACCTCGATGCGCGCCTCACCCGCCACCAGATCCAGGTCGATCCGGCCAAGCGCCGCGCCAGCGTCTTTCTCACGCTCGCCACCGGTGCGCGCTACCGTTTTGGGTCGACGCAGATCGAGCAGCACGCGCTCACCGATGCGCTGGTGCGGCGCTACCTGCGCTATCGGCACGGGCAGCCGTTCGACCTGACGCAGCTGCTGCGCACCCAGTTCGTGCTCGATGACACCGGCTACTTCTCCGATCTCGAGGTGGTGCCCGGCAAGCCCGACAAAGCCCGGCACACCGTGCCGGTGCACATCCGCGCCAATTCCAGCCGGCGCAACGTCTACTCCTTCGCCGCCGGCTACGCCACCGACACCGGCGCCCGCGGCATCGTCAGCTGGCAGGATCGGCGGGTGAACCGCGAGGGCGACCGGATGAGCGTCGACCTGGAGGCTGCGCAGCTGACCAAGTACAGCCTGCAGAGCCGCTACGTCATCCCGATCGGCGACCCGGCCACCGAGAATCTCACCTTCACCGCGAGCGTCGAGCAGCGCCAGCTCGCCGCGGTGGATGCGCGCACCATGACGTTCGGCGTGCACCTCACCCGGGTCACGGGACGCTGGCAGACCGTGTGGTTCCTCGATGCCATGCACGCCACCGGCTCGGTCAACGGGGCGATCTGCCCCGGCGGCGTGCTCAACGCCGCCGGGAACCGGTGCGAGCTCGCCGGCACGAGCGTGCCGGCCCCCAACGCGGTCGCCAGCGTCGTCGGCAACATGCTCGTCCCGGGGGTCGAGATCACCTCGATCCCGAGCGGCTATTTCGGTGAGCCGATTTTCGAGCACGGGGTGTCGATCGTGCTGCGCGGTTCGCACGGCGCGCTCGGCTCGCGGGCCGACTTTGTGCAGCTGCGCGTGCAGCTCGAACGGGTCTTCAACTTCGCTCCGCGCTGGCATCTGCTGCTGCGCGATGAGTTCGGGGCGACCGCCGCGTCGCACTTCAACAACGTGCCGCCGGTGCTGCGCTTCTTCGCCGGCGGCGAAGGCAGCGTGCGCGGCTTCGAGTACAACTCACTCTCGCCGACCCAGATCTTCTACGCCTCGGGCGCCTATCAGGTGAACAACGTCACCTACACCTGCTACGGCGGTACGGCCGCCCCGCAGAACGTGCCCAACCCTTCGCAGTGTCCGCTGCAACCGGCGCAGGCCGGTGGCAAGGACATGATCAGCGGCTCGGTGGAGATCGACCGCGACCTGCCGCACAACTTCGGTGTGGCCGCATTCTTCGACTACGGCAACGTGTTCAACAGCTTTCACGTTCCGCACCTGCTGCAGTACGGTGCCGGCATCGGGTTTCGCGTGCGCTTGCCGGTGATGACGCTCGGCATCGACGTCGGCGAGCCGCTCTCGGCGCCGGGCAGCCCGCGTCTGTACATCAACTTCTCGCCGCGGCTATGAGGAACGCTGAGCGATGCGCCGAGTTCTGATCTGGGCCGGTGTGGCGATCGGTCTGAGCGCGGTGCTGCTCGCCGCGGCAGCCTACGCCATGTTCTACACCCAGGGCGGTCTGCGCTTCGTGGTGGCGCACCTGCCGCAGCGCTTCGGTACAGCCGAAGTGCGCATCGAGCAGGTGAGCGGCACGCTCGCCACGGGCGTACGCGCCGAGCGTGTGGTGATCGATCAGCGGCACGTCTATCTGCGGTTCGAACACGTGTACACGCGCGTGCATCTCTCGGCGCTCTCCTGGCACACGCTGGTCAGTCCCGAGACCCGCATCCGCACCGCGTACATCCGCGTCAAGCCGGTGCGCCCGCTGCCGGTGATTGCGCCGAAATTCCTGCCGTGGGGCCTGGACATCCGGGTGACGCACGCGCAGGTCGGTGCCGTGCAGCTGGTGCTCGAGAACGGCCGGCGTCTGGAGGGCGCCGGCCTCAGTGGCGCCGTGCAGATCGGGCATCGGGATCTGCACGTGACGGACTTTTCGCTGCGCATGGGACAGGCCACGTACCACCTGGCGGCGGCGCTGCACGCGGCCCGGCCGCTGCAGCTCACCGTCGGCGGCGATTTCACCTGGAGCCCGCCGCGCCAGCCGCGCTGGCAAGGTCAACTGGCGCTGCGCGGCAACATCGCGGTCATGACGCTCAAGGCGCACCTCGGCGCCCCGTTCTCCGCGGCGCTGCAGGGCACACTGCGCGATCAGCACGGTCGGTGGACCACCCAGAGTGAGCTCGGCATCCGCGGACTCGACCTGCGTGCCTGGCACCGCACCGGACGCTTCGGGCGCATCGCGGCGCAGCTGGCGCTCACCGGCGGCGTGCACGGCTTTCGTCTCGGCGGAACCGTCGATCCGCAGGGGCTGCACGCCGGTCTCTTTCACGTGCAGCTCGACGGTCGCTACGGCGCCGGCGTGCTCAGTGCGCGCCGCTTCGTGCTCGCGCATCCGGCCAGCGCCACGGTGCTGAGCGGCGCCGGCGCGGTGCGTTTCGGGGGCGGACGGCCGGATCTGCAGCTGCACGGCACGTGGCGCGGGCTGCGGT
>JAKADE010000606.1 GCA_021820785.1 Pseudomonadota bacterium | reverse complement strand
GGGTTGAAGGTCCCGCCGAAATCGCTGTAGTGGTCGTAGCGCCCCGCGAGGTCGAGCACCAGGCGCGGCGTGCGTGTGGCGTCGGCAGCCGAACCGAGGATCGGCACGTGCAGCTGCGAGAACACGGAGAAGACCTGACGGCTGAAATGCTGCACCTGCAGCACGTTCTGCTGGCTCAGCGCCGGCGTGCGGACGATCTCCAGCGTCTCGGTGCGCTGCTCGAAGCCCACGGCGAGCTTCGCTTCACCGGCAGGCAGATGCACCAGCGGCCCGTTGGCGACCGCATCGCTCGACTGGATGCCGGACGCCGAATGCGCGTAATAGGTCTGCGCCGCGGCCATGGCCGCCGCGACGTTCAGCGATCCGTCGATCGCGAACGGATTGAATGCGCTCGCGGGATTCGGATCGGCGAGCAGTCCGGCGAGCGTCGCCGGATTGGTGACGCCGTATTCGTGGTCCGAGAGGATCTGCTTGCCGCCGGACTCGCTCACGGTCATCTGCCAGCGTTCGCCGAGACGAAACGTCGCGCCGGCGGTGCCCATGTAGACCCGGGTGCTGCTTCCGAAGCGTGTCGGTCCGAGCTGCGGCAGGAAGTTGTACGCGACCAGCGTGTAGGGCACGCCGGGGTAGGGATTGATGTAATACGGATTGCTCGGCGGCACCTCGAGCACCGTCGCATCCGGGCGGGTGCTGAGCGTGGTATTGCGTGCCGTGTAACGTCCCTGCGCAAACAGCTCGACGTTCGCACCGAGGTGCTGGCTCACCGAGCCGTAGAACTCCTGCGCCATCCGATCGGGGAAGATCTGCGCTGCCGTGAACGGGTTCTGCAGATTCACGGTCGGGCTCAGACCCGCCGCGGTGATGCCGTACGCCGGCTGCAGTGTGAACGGATCGAGCACATTGCCCGGATTGGCATAATAGGTGTCGTAATTGGCACCGCCGTAGGGAGTCTTGTCCGCGTTGGCGGCGTAGGCACGCGCTGCGGCAGCGAGCGGCCGCGCATCCGAGTACTCGTAATCCATCATGGCGTGCCCGCTGCTCCAGCGGGTCCCGAACAGTTGTCCCACCATCCATTCGGCGCGACCGCCGACCGCGGTTCCGTAGCGCACCATGGACTGCGCGCCGGTGAAATTGTCGCGCATGATGATGTTGACGACGCCCGCGACCGCATCGGCGCCGTACAGTGCGGATGCGCCATCGGGCAGCACCTCGATGCGTCGCACGGCGCTCCAGGGGATGGTGGAAACGTCCACGAAATCTCCGGTCAGCCCTCCGAGCGGCTGGCGCCGACCGTTCACCAGCACGAGCGTCGCTCCGGTGCCGAGCCCGCGCAGATTGATCCCCGCGCCGTACTGGACGTTATTGTCGACGCCCAGATCCTCGCGCGGTCCTTCAAGCGATACCAGCGGCAGCGCATACAACGCCTGCTGCACGTTCGGATACGCCGCGCGGTCGAGTTCGGCGCGGCGCAGATAGACCAGGGGCGCAATCGCCGAGCGCACGCCCCTGATCAGACTGCCGGTGACCTCAACCGGCCGCAGCGCCACCGGCTTTAAATCCGGCTGCGGATATTTGCGTGTCATGGCGACATGGGGCGGTTGCGGCCGTGCCACCGGCCCGGCCGGCTGCGCGGCCGGGCGGATGATGACCGAGCGCGGCGTATCGAAGAAGAACGTGAGGCCGGTTCCGGCGAGCATGCGCACCAGCGCCGCGGAGCTGTCCATGCGCCCTGCGACCGCGTGCGTCCTCAACTGCTGCACCTGCGGCGTTGCGGCGTAAATCGCCTCGACGCCGGACTGGCGGTAGAAATCGATGACGGCCTGCGGCAGCGGCTCGGCGGGGAGATTGAACTGCACGACCGGGCCCTCGGCCCAGGCGCGATTTGCCAGTGAGATCCATGCCAGCGCGATCATTGCTGCCCGGCGCATCGAATGCGCCGCGTCACGCTCCCTTGTCCCCTCTCTGGAGGCTTGCTGGTTATGGTCCATGGTCCCTGCTGCCTGCGCACCAGTGTGCCACATGTTGGGCACTCATGACGAGCCTTGTCGGCGCCAACACTGCAGCCACGCTTCCATGCTGGCGTACTCGAGCAATTCTCCGGACTGAGTCTTCACCTCCGCCCGGCCCGCAAGTGCCCGCTCGAGCGGTGCGTGCAGGAGCAGACCGGAGCGCACCAGTTCGCCCTCGAGCAGCAGCTCGCGCAGCAGCGCCCTGTTGCGCTCCACGGTGAGCCGCGCGTGCGCCTCGATCCCGCCCTTGTCACGCCGATTGCGGATCGGCGCCGGCAGCAGGTCGTGAAACGCCTGCCGCGCGAGGGCCCTGCCCCAACCGCCGGCAGTGTGAGTGGCGGGGGCGATCCGCAGGCACACTTCAATCAACGGCTGCGACAACAGCGGCGCGATCCGATCCGCATCGCCGGCCGCCGCGAAAGGGTCGTAGGCATCGAACGGCGCGAGCACCTGGTGCACGTGCCAGCGCTTGGCACTCGGGGCCTCGGCATGTCGATGCGCAAGCGGATGCAAACAGGCCGCCGCGCCGAGCGCCTCGTGCAGCACCGCGGGTGCGAGCAGCGGCCGCTCGCGCCCGCCTTCGCTGAGCGGGCTCCAACGCTGCCCGCCGAACACCTCACGCACCGTCACGGCCAACACGCGCCAGAGCGAGACATCGTCGACGCGCGCCGAATCCAGCAGTGCCCGCAGCACCCGCAGGCTCGGCCCGCGCCGACGGAGCAGTTCCGCCGGTGCCCACTCGGCGCGTTCCTGATAAAACAGCTGGTCCCCGCCGTAACCGATGAACAGTGCGACCGCACCGCGCTCAGCGGCGAGCGCCGCCTCGCGGCGACTGTGTTCCAGATAGAACAGATAATTGGTGGGCTCGGCGCTCGGGGCGAGCGCGCGC
>JAKADE010000605.1 GCA_021820785.1 Pseudomonadota bacterium | reverse complement strand
GCCGTCGATGAGTTCCTCGACCAGCAGGAAGCGGCCGGCACTCTCGGCTACGGCCGCGACGGTGATTTCGATACGGGACATGGCGGAAGTATATCCGCCGGGACGCGCCGCTCAGGCGGGACGGGCGATGCGCAGGCTCTCCGGCGGCGTGCAGGTATCCCAGAGCTGGTCGAACTCGTGCAGGTACAGCCGCGCCACCGGTGCATTGTCCATGTCGGCGATGCCATCCCAGCAGTCGGCCCGCAGCCGGTACATGATCGCCCGCTCATCGGCGATCAGGTAGGCGCAGTGCGGCGCGCCGTTGCGTGCCGGGAGGTTGCGCACGTCGATGCAGCTCGAGAGCCGCCGCGCCATGGCGAGGAAGCGATGACCGTCGGCGCTCGAGCGGCCCGGCTCCCCGATCAGCACGCGCACCTTGGCGAAGGGGCGGGCGAGGACCAGGCGTTTGACCACTTCGAGAAAGTCGCTCTGGTCGTAAAGCTCAGGTTCGAGGTTCGGCGTGTAGATCGACAGCAGCCGCTGGGCCCGGGCGGCCACCTGGTTCACCGCCGCGCGCGCCTCGCTCACCGACGTCAGCACGGCGAGCGGCTCGAGCGGGACGCTCGCACCGAAGCCCTCCGGCTCGGGCACGTAGCGCGCATGCGCCAACTCCTCGAGCACGTTGTATTGTGCGATCTCGACACCCGGCGACACGGACCCGATCTCTCCGCCACGTCTGCAACTGCAGACATCGGCGCCCATCTTAGTGAGGGTGGCGCGGCGGCCGTGCCGAGCCGGTCACAAAACGGCCGGTACGTACGCCGGGTCAATTTGTCATATTTCGCGGGCGAGTTCCGCTGCCCAGCCAATGTAGTCCGCCGGGTGCAGCTCGCGCAGCCGGCGCTTGTGCTCGGCGTCGAGGGGCAGTGTGTCGATGAACTCTGCGAGCGAGGCGGCCGTGATCGAGCGGCCGCGCGTGAACGCTTTGAGCAGTTCGTAGCCGTCGGGCACGCCGGCGGCGCGCAGCACGGTCTGCACGGCCTCGCCGAGGACTTCCCAGGCGCCGTCGAGATCGGCCCGCATGCGGGCCGCATCGGCTTCGACTTTGCCCAGGCCGCGGGCCAGCGCGCGCCAGGCGATCAGGGCATGGCCCAGCGCGACGCCGAGGTTGCGCAGCACCGTGGAGTCGGTCAGGTCGCGCTGCCAGCGCGACACCGGCAGCTTCTCCGCGAAGTGCCGCAACAGCGCGTTGGCGATGCCGAGGTTGCCCTCGGCGTTCTCGAAGTCGATCGGGTTGACCTTGTGCGGCATGGTCGAGGAGCCGACTTCTCCGCTCACAGCCCGCTGCTTCAGGTAACCCAGCGAGATGTAGCCCCAGAAGTCGCGGCTCAAGTCGAGCAGTATGACGTTCAGCCCGGCGAGCGCATCGCAGTACTCGCCGATCCAGTCATGCGGCTCGATCTGGGTGGAGTAGGCGTTGGCGGTGAGGCCGAGCGATTCGACGAATGCCGCGCTCACGCCGCGCCAGTCCACTTCGGGCGCCGCGGCCCGATGGGCGTTGAAGTTGCCGACCGCGCCGTTCCACTTGCCGAGGATCTCGACCGCCGCCCAGCGCCGCTCGGCGCGGCGCAGGCGCGCCACGAAGTTCGCCACCTCCTTGCCGAGGGTGGTGGGGCTGGCCGGCTGCCCGTGGGTGCGTGCGAGCATGGCGTGGCCGGCGGCATGGTGGGCGAGGGCGGTCAGCTCGCTGATCAGCGCCGCAAGCGGCGCGCGCAGCTCATCGCGCGCCGCGCGCAGCAGCAGCGCGTAGCTGAGGTTGTTGATGTCCTCGGAGGTGCAGCCGAAGTGCACCAGCTCGAGATTCGCCGGCGTGGCGCCGGCCGCGGCGAGCTGATCGCGCACGTAGTACTCGACCGCCTTGACGTCGTGATTGATGCGCGCCTCGATCGCCTTGACCGCCTCGGCGCAGGCCGCGCCGGGATCCTCGGCGAGCGCGCGTGCGCGCTCGCGCACCGGTGGGGCGAGTGCCGCACCGGGCAGTCCGGGCACGGCCGTCGCGAGGTGGGCGAGCCACGCGCCCTCCACCCGGACCCGCGCGCCGATCAGTCCGGCCTCCGACAGCAGGGCACGCAGCGGTGCGGTGGCGGCCCGGTAGCGGCCATCGACCGGTGAGAGGGCGAGGACGGCGGGCAGGTCGCGGGGCGTTTCACTCATGAGGTGCGGGACACAGGTCACAGGGCTGGGATGCATTATGATATCGCATTGCATCGCGCGACCGCAGGCGGCCCCCTGCGGCGCGGTGAAACCCTTCGGCGGGCCACGGAGCCATTTGCATGACGAATTCGTTTCGCATCGAGCGCGACAGCATGGGCGAGCTGCAGGTGCCGGCCGAGGCGCTCTGGGGCGCGCAGACGCAGCGGGCCGTGGAGAACTTCCCGGTCAGCGGCCGCCCCATGCCGCGCGCCTTCATCGGTGCGCTCGGGCTGGTGAAGCAGGCGGCGGCCCGCGCCAATGCCCGTCTCGGCCTGCTCGATGAGCAGATCGCCGCGGCGATCGAGTCCGCCGCGGCCGAGGTGGCCGAGGGTCGGCACGATGCACACTTTCCGATCGATGTCTTTCAGACCGGTTCGGGCACCAGCACCAATATGAATGCCAACGAGGTGATCGCCGCGCTCGCCGCGCGCCGCCTCGGCCAGCCGGTGCACCCGAACGATCACGTCAACATGGGCCAGAGCAGCAACGACGTCATCCCAACCACGCTGCACGTGAGCGCCGCGCTCGCGGTGCGGCGCGAGCTCGCCCCGGCACTCGATGAGCTGTGCCGCACGCTGCGCGCGAAGGAGCAGGAAGTCGGCTCGGTGGTCAAGACGGGGCGGACCCACCTGATGGACGCGATGCCGGTGACCTTCGGCCAGGAGCT